>CALBHM010000293.1 GCA_937892835.1 uncultured Ruminococcus sp.
TAAAGCTCGTTGCACCAAACATAAGGCCGAGAACCGCACCGACGGACGGGCCGCCGATTATTGCGCCGATAACAACAGGAATTGTGAGAAACGTTATGGATACAACGCCGATTTTGAGATATCCGAGCGGTGTAAACGCCATAACGAAAATCAATGCCGTAAGCACTGCCGCCAATGTGAGCTTATAGATTTTTTCCTTATTCTTAACTGCCATGATTCATTCTCCAATCACTGATTATTTCTTTTTTATTTTTGCAAAAATTGCATTTTTTATAACCTTAACCGCACCGATAAAATCCTTGCGGCAGAATATGAGGTCAACGCCGCAGGTTGCCGCCAAAACGACGATTCCGACAACGCAGGCATATAGCACCCAACCGAGATAGCTTTTCGTTCCGAACTGCGGTATGAAATGCACAACAGCCGCCGAAACAACAACCGTAAGAATTGAAACCGCCATTCGCTTAAAGAAGAACTTTACGCTTCTTTTTAAAATGTTCTTCGAAAGATAGAAAACATACTGAACCGTTCTGAATGTCATTGCAACGAGTGTACCGACCGCCACGCCGACAATTCCGTAAAAGTAAACGAGAATTGCGGAAACAGCTATGTTGATTCCGGCCTCGGCAAATGCACCGTTTCGTGTCTGCCTGTAATGCCCTGCCGCATAAACAACGCTGTGATACGGAATTCTTATCGAATACATTGCATTCGCAAGCACGAGGATATATCCGAAAAGGGGTCTTATATAATTCGCATCCGTAACACCTTTCATATAAACACTCATGAATGGCACAATCAGAAGTCCGGCACATGTAAAAAGCACCGTTACAAGATTGAAGGAAACAAACTCATAAAGATTAAACTTTCTATTAAGATTTTCGTATTCTTTCTTGGCAATCATGTCGCCGAGAGCCGCCTCAACGCCGGCCGAAAGGCTGGACGCAACCTTCATTATGCCATTGACAACGGAATAATATACCGTATAAACCGAAACCTCGGCGAGAGCGAGTGACGATGAAATTTTCGAGAAAATCGTCAGAATTACAACATCCGTATTGAGGTTTACAAAATACGCTATGTGATGTCCGAGACCGTCCCAACGCTGCGCAACAGCTTCATTATCCGGCTTTGCATTATGGTCAATATTGTATTTTTTCCTGACATAAACGTTCAAAGCAAGAGGACGCAAAACATAAATCAGCGACGTTGCAAGCTTCAAGACCTGAATCGAAGCGCCGAGCTTTATGAAAATCACGACCATTATCGCATTGAGCGTGATTGTGCCGATATGCAAAAACGAGGTGACATATCGCCTCTGATCCGCCTGAACAAGCACGGTATACGTCATACCGAAATAGTATTGTGCAAAGGTGCTTATTCCTATTATTATAACCAAAGATGCCGTAAAGGTCCAACCGAAATTTTTATTAACAAGCACAGGAAAAATTGCAGCCAGCACTACCATGTAGCCGATGAAAATATAGGCTATCTTGCGGAAGAAATTTTCCGTAGCCTTTAATATGCTGCTCATTGCAGCATTGTTTTTTTCAGCCAGCGGCTTATAAAGCGCCGCTCGGATAACTCCGCCTACTCCGGCCTCAACGAGGGCAATATAGCTGAGGAACTGCGATATTGAAGAGGTCAGCGCATTGACTTCAGAGCCGTATGTTCCGATAATCAATCTCGGCACAATAAAGCCGCAGATTACCGTCACGAACTCCAGCAAAAGTGATGCCACAGAATTCAGCAATGCTTTTTTACTCCGCAAGTGCGCCGTCTCCCCTCTTAATATTTTTATAGATTCAATCCGCTGTTTATCGGATATTCGTTGTCTTTTTCCGTTATGCTGCCGTCACCGTCGGTGTCCGCAGCTTTTTTGAAATGACCGTCAAGGCTCAGCATACCTGCCGCAGCGGCATTGATAAGCACTGCGTCGCAGCCGTCGGCTACTCCGTCACCGTTGACGTCGCCTTTAATAATAATCGTATATCTGTTAACAAGCACTCCGTCGGCGGTGTAAAGCAAAATCTGTCCGCCCGTGCATACTTTGTCATATTTAAAATAGCCGCCGTTTGTCGCTTCGAGATAGAGATTGAGATTTGCGGCTCTCTGCGGCAGTCCGGTTACATATCCGTCGGCCACTGAAACCGTCTGCGA
>CALBHM010000294.1 GCA_937892835.1 uncultured Ruminococcus sp.
GTATGCACGCAGGTTGATACCTCTCTTGAGCTCCTCCATTGCGTCGATGTGATCCATCCAGAATGTATCAACGTTTCTGAGAAGAATCATATGCTCAAGGCTTCTCATGATTTCGGGAGTGAACTCCTTTTCACGGGCTTCGTAACGCTCATGACCTCTGTTGATAAGCATTTCTCTTGCCTCGTCACGGTCAAATGCATCGATATCCTCAAAGTCGTCCGGCTCCGTGATCCAGCCGAGGTACTTCTCCTTAAGACCTGCGATGTTCCACTCATGCTTCGGAAGAGCCGATGCACAGTAGAAGTCGATTGAGTCGGTAACTGATTCGTCAAGCATCTTGAGAATTGATGCCTTGAGATCCTCGCCGTTAAGAACTCGGTCACGCTGCTCATAGATAAGCTCTCTTTGACGGTTCATAACGTCGTCATACTGGAGAACGTTCTTACGAATTGCAAAGTTCTGCGATTCTTTCTTCTTCTGAGCGGATTCGATTGAACGTGAAACCATCTTGGAGTCGATCGGCATATTCTCATCTGCGCCGAGGGTGTTCATAACGCTCTGCAGCCTTTCACCGCCGAAGAGACGCATAAGATCATCTTCAAGCGAGAGGTAGAAGCGGCTTTCACCGGGATCGCCCTGACGACCCGAACGGCCTCTCAACTGGTTGTCGATTCGGCGTGAATCGTGACGCTCTGTGCCTATGATGTAAAGTCCGCCTGCTTCACGAACCTTTTCGGCTTCCTCTTTGATTGATTCTTTGAAAGAGCTTTCAAGCTCTGCATATTCTTTTCTAGCATTGATGATTTCCTCATCATCTGTCTCGGCGAAGCCTGTTGCTTCAACGATCATTTCCTCTGAATAGCCCTTGCGGCGCATAGCTGCCTTTGCGAGGAATTCCGAGTTACCGCCGAGCATGATATCAGTACCACGGCCGGCCATGTTTGTTGCAATCGTAACGGCACCGAATTTACCGGCCTGAGCGACGATCTCTGCTTCCTTTTCGTGGAACTTGGCATTGAGAACCTCATGCTTGATTCCCCTTGATTTAAGAAGCTTTGAAAGAACCTCTGACTTTTCGATTGAAACAGTACCGACAAGCACCGGCTGGCCCTTTTCATGGCACTCGAGAACCTGGTTGATGAGCGCATTGTACTTGGCAGCTTCGGTCTTGTAAACAAGATCGTGATTGTCAATACGAATCATCGGCTTGTTAGTCGGAATTTCAACAACGTCGAGGGAGTAAATCTCTTGGAATTCCTGGCTCTCCGTCATTGCAGTACCGGTCATACCGGAAAGCTTCTTGTAAAGACGGAAATAGTTCTGGAAGGTGATCGTTGCAAGGGTTTTGCTCTCGTGTTCAACCTTAACGCCTTCTTTTGCTTCGATAGCCTGGTGAAGACCCTCGTTATATCGTCTACCAAGCATGATACGGCCTGTGAATTCGTCAACGATAAGAACCTGATTGTCCTTAACAACGTAGTCGATGTCACGGCGCATAACGCCTACAGCCTTGATAGCCTGATTGATGTGGTGGAGGAGAGTCATGTTCTCTGCGTCCATGAGGTTGTCAACGTTGAAATAAGCCTCAGCTTTGGCAATACCGCTCTTGGTAAGCGAAGCTGTTCTTGCTTTTTCGTCAACGATGTAGTCGCCGTCGGCAACATCCTCGGCATTTTGCTTTGAGTCGATCTCCTTAACTACAGCCTTTGTAAGGGTATGAACGAAATTGTTTGCAAGGGTGTAAAGCTCGGTTGACTGATCGCCTCGGCCGGAAATAATAAGCGGAGTACGAGCCTCATCAATAAGGATTGAGTCAACCTCATCGACGATTGCGAAGTTATGACCTCTCTGAACCTTGTTCTCTTTATACGGAACCATGTTATCACGAAGATAGTCGAATCCCATCTCGTTGTTCGTTCCGTAGGTTATGTCTGCGGCGTAAGCTGCCTTACGCTCGTCATTGTCAAGTCCGTGAACGATAAGACCTACCTTGAGACCCATGAACTTATAGAGTTTGCCCATCCACTCGGAGTCACGTCGTGCAAGGTAATCATTGACCGTAACGATGTGGACGCCGTCGCCCGAAAGAGCGTTGAGGTAAGCGGGGAGGGTAGCAACAAGTGTTTTACCTTCACCTGTTTTCATTTCTGCGATACGGCCCTGATGAAGGACGATACCGCCGATGATCTGAACCGGGAAGTGCTTCATGCCAAGAACACGCCATGAAGCCTCACGGCATGCGGCAAAAGCCTCGGGAAGAATATCGTCAAGCGTTTCGCCGTTTGCAAGCCTCTCCTTGAATTCGGGAGTCTTTGCCTGAAGCTCTTTATCCGTGAGTTTTGCATACTCCTCTTCAAGAGCAAGAACCTTATTCTTTATCGGGATTACTCGCTTAACTTCCTTAGCGGAGTAATCTCCGAAGATTTTTTTAAGAAGACCCATATTTTCATTCCTTTCAGAAATTGAATTTATATTAGTTTCTTCACGGAAGAATGAGGTACAATGTGCAATCTCAAATCAAGGCTTCCCCTTGAGGGGAAGCTGTCACGAAGTGACTGATGAGGTGTAGCTGCGAAGCAGCGTTAAAAATAGCTGTGAAAATATAGCTTTCTACCTCATCCGACGGCTTACGCCGCCACCTTCCCCTCAAGGGGAAGGCTCGTCGAAAGTATTTGAAAGTTGTCAACAAAGTACGATATTCCAAAACTTTTCGTGAAGAGTCTTATATTAACCTATTAAATATATCACAAAAAAGCAAATTATACAAGACTTTCGTCAAAGTTGATTGTAATTTCTTTATGCGGCAGTGTGAGCTGTATGTATTCAACTCCTGCGGCGTCAAACATACGCTTTGAGGCGAGGTTGCCGCTTGTGCCGTTATATTTGTCGGAAAGGTAGTAAACCTTTTTGATTCCGCATTGAATAATTGCTTTGGCACACTCGTTGCATGGGAAAAGAGCAACGTAAACGCTGCATCCGTTCAGCGGAGCACCGGCGTTGTTGAGTATTGCGTTAAGCTCGGCATGGCAAACATACGGATATTTCGTGTCATAGTCATTATCTGCGGCCCTGTCCCACGGAAAAGCGTCGTCGCTGCAGCCGAGCGGAAAGCCGTTATAGCCGACCGACATGATTTTCTTGTTTTCATTTACAATGCAGGCACCGACCTGCGTGTTGGGGTCCTTACTTCTCTTGGCTGCGAGCAATGCAACACCCATGAAGTATTCGTCCCAGGAAATATAATCCTCTCTTTTTGACATTGTTTTCCCTCTCAATCTGCGTTAATTTTAACAATACGGTTTGTTGCTGTGCCGTCCTCGGTGAAGTTCGACACAAGAACCGTCTGATTGCTGATAAAGCAATAGTTGCATATTCCGCTGTTGAATATATCGCTGTCGGAAATTATGGTTGCCTTGTTGTCCTCCGTGGTATAGATTACCATTGCCTGCTTATCACCGCCGCAGAAAACAGCAAAGTTTTTGCCGCTCGGCGAAGCAATGAAGCCAGAGAGTGATTCAAATCTCGTCTTTTTACCCGATACGGTTTCGCCTGTGTACATATCGGTAAATTCCGTCGTTGACGGGTCAAAAATGAAATGGTCACTTACAACATAATCCGAGAACTTTCCGCTAAACTTCTTGAGTGGATTGTCCTTTTTGCCGTTTTTAACAAGGTTAAATCCGTCATCTGTGTTCGCAAAGCAATAATATGCGCCGTCCTTTTCACGGAACTGGTATGAGGGAGAGTTGACAAACTCCGTCGCCTCCGCTTTTCTGACGCTTCTTGAGCTTTCAACCGACATGAAGTCATAGAGAACCGTCTCCGCATTGGTGTCGTGGTATCTTGTCGAAGCGAACCAATCGTATTTGCTCATGCTGTTTACGGAGCTGTCGGTGAACACCGTCCAGGTCTCATTCTGAGTTGCGTCCTCCTGAACCGTTCTGTCTCTTGAAGAAACAACAAGTGTTGCTGTTCCCGAGCTCATATCAAATGAATAGATATCGGAATATGTCTTGTCCACCTTGTAGGCGTCCTGAGCATCCATGTCAAGGAGCAGAACATAATTGGTTCTCGCTGTATCCTTATATGATGACGGGCAGTCCATAAGACGTGCAAAAATATAGGAAAAGGTCTGAACATCGCTTTCCTGCTTGGAATTGAAAAGTCCGTAGCCTATTGTGCCTACGTCGGTATCCTCCAAATAGTAAAGCGTCATAGGAACCTTCTGGTAGCTGCAGGTTATGTTAATTTTCTTCGTCCTGACATTTGTGATCTCAACAAATTCCTTGTCTGAATACTTAAAGTATTTGATTTTACCGTCAGGGTAGGCCTCGTAGAAAACATTTTCCTGCTGAGTCTGAACGAGTGGATAATCGGATTTGTATTCCATGCTTACAACGGATGAAAGCGGTTCGCCGCCGTCAATGCCCATACCGCCGAAAAGCTTGCCTGTGAAGCTCTTGCTGAACGTAAGTCCTGTAAAGATAAGGCAGACGGCAAGCACGGCTGAAAGAATTATGATAACTTTTTTATTTTTCTTTGTCATTGTAAATCCCTCTTATTTTAAAACAAGTTCGACCGGACAATGATCCGAGCCGTAAATTTCCGAATGTATTTTAACGCTTTCAAGTCTCGGTTCGAGTGCCTTTGAAACGCAAAAATAGTCAATACGCCAGCCGACGTTCTTCTCTCTCGCCTTGAAGCGGTATGACCACCAGCTGTAGGCATTTTCAAGGTCGGGGTAAAAATAACGGAATGTGTCAATAAATCCTGCGTCGAGCAGCTCACCGAATTTTCCTCGCTCTTCGTCGGAGAAACCGGCATTGCCACGGTTCGTTTTCGGGTTTTTCAGGTCGATTTCATTGTGAGCAACATTGAGATCGCCGCAGAAAACAACAGGCTTCTTCTTTTGAAGCTCCGAGACATAAGCTCTGAAAGCGTCCTCCCATTTCATGCGATGGTCGATTCTTTTCAGTCCGTCCTGAGCGTTCGGAACATATTCCGTAATAAAATAGATATTGTCAAATTCGAGCGTGATGAGCCTGCCCTCTGTGTCAAGCTCCTCAATACCGAGACCGTAGCTGACGCTGAGCGGCTCTTCCTTGGTGAATATCGCAGTGCCGGAATAGCCTTTCTTCTCGGCATAGCTCCAGTATTGATGATATCCGTCAAGCTCCAGCACGAGCTGACCCTCCTGCATTTTAGTCTCCTGAAGGCAGAAAATATCTGCGTCAAGCTCATTAAAAACGTCCATAAAGCCCTTGTTCATACAGGCTCTTATGCCGTTAACGTTCCATGAAATAAACTTCTTGCTCAAATGAACACCTCCGCATACAAAATGTATTATAGCATACATATAAATAAAAATCTATGAAAAAGATATGAATTTTTAACACGGAATAAAATTTTTTCAAAAAATGTATAAATATACTGGATTTTATTTAAAGCATGTGATATAATGCGTATGTCTATGACAAGATTTTAAAAGAATTGGGGTAAGTAACTTATGAAAAAGACAGTTATCCAGTGCGTGACTGCATTGCTTTGCGTTATCGCAGTTGCAGTTACATCTGTAATCAGCGTTGGAAAGATAAGCACAGCTAAGGTTGACGCTGCTAAGGCTGCTGCGGCAAACTCTTCAACTTCCGGTGAGCCTTCGGCAGACCCGTCGGCTGATCCTTCGGTTGATCCGGCAAATCCGGCAGACCCGTCGGCTGATCCTTCAGCAACAGATCCGTCAAACCCGGCAGATCCGTCTGCAGATCCTTCTGCAACTGATCCTTCAAATGCCAACACAAATACTAATACTAACACTAACACAAAAACAAACAGCAATTCGAGCAATGCTTCAAAGGTTCCTTCAACGGCAGCCGACATTGCAGCATACTACAATGCAGCTGTTAACAAGGCGGTTAACGCTAAGGCAGGTTTCTCCAAGAAGAGAACAACTACGCTCAGCAATCTTAACGGCGGTGCTCTTTTGAAAATGCAGATCGTTATTGATACTGTCAATGATTTCCTTGGAGTAGGAACCAGCAATGTTAAAAACACAAAGGGCAAGGTAGGCGAGATTTCAAAGGCTTCTCTTACGGCTAACGACATTTCTTCACCGACATGCAAGCAGAGCGGCGATAACTATGTTATCACAATGACTCTCAAAAACGGTACAAGCAAGGCAAATGCTTCTTCAAAGAGCGATTCAACTGCTCTTGGCAGAACAGGCCTCTATTCGGGAGCAGGCGATAAGAAGGCTTTTGACTATAAGAATGCCGGCAACATTTACACAGGTATCAACAATGCCGACGGTGCTTCCGTTGAGAGCGTAGTTGAAAACAACAAGAATATTAAGGTTACGGCTACAATCAACTCAAAGACAGGTAACCTTGTATCTCTTCACGTTTCATATGATTGGGACGTTGCTCTTACGAATGTTAAGTATGTCCTTACAATTAAGTCCGCAACAGGCGACGCAAAGACTTCTGTTGACTTCACGAACTTCGTATTTTAATTGAATACGCACATTACCTTCCTCTTGTAAAAGGGGAAGGTTTTTGCTTGTTATATAATATCAATTTTTTGTTTAAATTTAATATTTTATGTTGCAAGATACGGCAATATATGTTAAAATAGCAAGGATAGAATTATAATTATCTGTCAAATTGATATCAAGGAGTTTTTATATGGCAAGCACCTCAAAAAAGACTGCGTCAAAAGCTGCCCATAGCGACGTGATGCAGGAAAAATTTGTCGAATCCAAAGAGTTTCGTATGTTCTGTTTGGCAGGTCTCGGACAGGGCATGATTTACAGCGTAATGTCCTCTTACATTTCGGACTTTTACACCAATGTTATGAAGCTCCCGCTCATTTTTGTTCTTTTGCTTATGCTTTTGGCAAGAGTTTGGGACGCTATCAATGACCCTCTCATGGGTATGATCGTTGACCGCCACACAACACGCTGGGGCAAGATGAAGCCTTATGTTGTTTTTATGGCTGTTCCTATTGCATTGCTTACTTTCCTTATGTTCTATTGCCCGAATCTTGACAAAACAGGCCTTATGGTTTATGCCGGTTTTGTTTATGTCCTTTGGGGTATGATTTACACTGCGGCAGACGTTCCGTTCTGGAGCTTGCCGAATGTTATGACTCCTAACCCGAATGAGCGAGGCAACCTCATTTCTGTTGCCCGTACATTTAACGGTGTCGGCTCGGCAGTTCCTATGGCACTCTATCTTGTTGCCGGCTTCGCATTGCCTGCTTTGTGCGGAAAAATGGAAGCCTCAAATAATGATTTCGTTAAGACATTCTTCAATAAATTCACCGAGGTTGATGCCGCAACGGGTGCGCTCAACTACGATAAGATGAAGTACATTATGATTGCCGTTTTTGCTGCGGTAATCGGCGCAATCCTTTTTGTCAATTCATATCCGCACGTTAAAGAGCGTGTTGTTATTCCCGATAAAAAGCATGTTAAGGGCGAGCCCTCCCAGCTTTCGAGAATCTTCAAGTGCAAGCCGCTTATGCTTGTTATCCTTATGGGCATTCTTTCCTCCGGCAGGTATATGCTTCAGGCGGCTTCGGTTCACGTTGCCCGTTATGCTGTTTATATCGGCGGAGACCTCAGCGTTATGAATGCTGCAGAGAGATCAAAAGCTATTTCCGGCAGTGTCTCGACCGTAAGTACAATCCTTTCGGTTTGTTCTGCAGTTGGAATGTTCGGCGCAATGCTCTTTATGCCTGCGCTCATCAAAAAGTTTAATTATAAGCAGATCGTTGTTACTACAAGCCTTTTCGGCTTCGGCGCAAGTATTCTTACTTCGCTCATCGGTTACTTTGTAATCGCAGGAAAGCTCAGCTTCTTTGTCTGCATTCCGTTCCTTATCATCTCAGCTGTTCCTCTCGGCGTTCTCAACGTTGTATCCTATGCAATGGTTGCCGACAGCCTCGACTACATGGAGTGGGAAACAGGCTTCAGAGAGACAGGTCTCGGTTCTGCTTGTCAGGGCTTTGTTAATAAGCTCGGAAACGCTATCGCAACGGCAGGCATCATCGTTATGTACCTTGCAATCGGCCTTGACCCTGCACAGATGCTTGAAAAGACAGCGGTTGTCGCCGCAACGGACCTTTCAATGACAATGAGATATGCAATGTTCTCACTCATTTCAATCGTTCCCGGTATCAGCCTTATGCTCAGCATTATTCCTCTCAAGTCATATGACCTTGTCGGCGAAAAAATGGAAAAGATTACAGTTGAGCTTGCCGAAAAGAGAGAGGAACGAGGAATTCACATCGGTTAATTATTTATTGAATATATCGGAGGTTTCAGTATGAAATACATTGATTTTGACGAGTCAAGAAAGCTTGACCTCATTCCGATCGGCAGAGTCGCAATCGACTTCAATCCGACGGATTACTACAACACACTTGACAAGTGCGAAAACTACAAGAAATATGTTGGCGGTTCTCCTGCCAATATCGCTGTAGGCCTTGCACGTTTGGGCAAGAAGGTAGGCTTCATCGGTAAGGTTTCCGACGACCAGTTCGGCACCTACGTTGAGGATTTCTTCGCCGGCGAGGGAATTGATATTTCTCACGTTACACGCACAAAGGGCGGCGAAAAGCTCGGTCTTACTTTTACTGAGATTAAGTCCGAGCATGAGAGCAGCATTCTCA
>CALBHM010000295.1 GCA_937892835.1 uncultured Ruminococcus sp.
TTCACAACGAAAAAATCTCAAAAAAAGTAAAAATTTGTTTACAATCAAATGCCATTGTGATATAATTGCAGAATAATGTACATAAAGGGGTATTTATATGAAGATTTCAGAAATTGTAGTTTTTGTCATCTATCTCTTGTTTATGCTCGGAATAGGCTTCTATTTCTTCTTCAAGAGTAAGGATGGCTCCGAAAAGACCTATTTCCTCGGCGGTCGTCAGATGGGCGCTTGGGTAACGGCTCTTTCGGCAGGCGCATCGGACATGAGTGCATGGGTTCTTATGGGTCTCCCGACATCAATTTATGCGCTCGGACTCGGACAGGTTTGGATTCCCGTCGGACTTGCAATCGGCTATACAATAAGCTGGATTGTTGAAGCTCCGAGACTGCGACGTTTCTCTATCGTCGCGAACGATTCAATCACGATTCCGCAGTATCTCACAAACAGATTCCTTTCAAAGTCAAAGGCTTTGCAGGTTATCTGTGCCATTGTTTTCCTTGTTGCTTACACGGTTTATGCCGCATCGAGTGTTAAGGCTTGCGGAACTCTTTTCCACACGGTTATCGGAATTAAGGAAAGTACGGCTATGTATATAGCAACGGTTATCATCGTCGGCTATACCTTCCTCGGCGGCTTTAACGCCGTTTGCTGGACGGACTTCTTCCAGGGTATGCTCATCCTTGCGGCTATGCTTATTGCTCCGATTGCCGCAACATCGGTTCTTACTCTTTCGGACACAGCTGTTGTTGCTCAGCAGACTCCGGGCTTCTGGAACGCTTTTGCAAACTGGAAGGACATTGCTTCAGGTCTCGGCTGGGGCCTCGGTTACTTCGGTATGCCGCATATCATAATCAGATTTATGTCTCTTAAGTCTCAGAAGGATCTTAAGAAGTCGGCTAAAATCGGTATTTCATGGACGGTTCTTATCGTTATTTTTGCCGCTCTTATCGGCATCATCGGCCGCCTTGCATTCGGCTTCAACGAGGAGATCAATGAAGGCTCGCTTGTATTCATTACAATGGTTCGTAAGATCTTCCCGGGCGTTATTTCCGGCATTCTTCTTTCGGCGGTTCTTGCTGCTTCGATGAGCACGGCTGACAGCCAGCTTCTTGCCGCCGCTTCGTCATTCTCCGCCGACGTTTATCAGCCTGTTATCAGAAAGAATAAGGCAGGCGACAAGGAGATGCTTTGGTCGGGCAGAATCGTTGTTCTTGTAATCGCCGTTTGTGCTCTTCTTATTGCATCAAATCCGGGTTCAGGCTCAATCATGTCGCTCGTTTCAAACGCATGGGGCGTATTCGGTGCAGCATTCGGACCGGCTATTATGCTCAGTCTTTTCTGGAAACGTTTCAATTTCAGCGGCGCAGTTGCCGGAATCGTTGTCGGTGCTGTCGTTGACATCTGCTGGCTTGTATTCCTTTCGGATATCGGAATTTACGAGATCATCCCGGGATTTATTGCAAGCATGATTGCTGCTGTTGTTGCAACGCTTCTCACAAAGAAGCCAAGCAAAGATATCGAAAAGCTTTATGACGATTCGGTTGCTTATACAGAGTAAAATAATAAAAGGCTCTCCTTTGCGGAGGGCCTTTTTGATGGGAAAAGCTTATTTTTGGTTAAACGCTGTATTCGTTATTTGAGTATGCTGTTTTTACATTTACTCCTTCGATCCTGCCAATCTTGCCGGCAAGGGAGTTGATTATGTCCTGCGGAGCGTCAAGCGCAACGCTGATGATGTTGATATCATGCTTTGTGTAGGGAAGACCCATTCTGCCGAGGATATATTCACGGTAATCGTGAAGGACGGCATTGAGCTGCTCGGCATTTTCCTTTGATTCGAGAATGATTGCCATAACTGCGACACGAGTTTTCATATTGTACCTCCATGTTTGGTTTTGTACTGTTTGTTTTGTACATAAAAATTATAACAGAACAGGAATTATCCGTCAATATGTTTTCCTTTATTTCGGCGATTATGTAAGATAAATAAAACACTTGACAAATCATCAAACCGAGGGTAAAATATTTGCGAAAAAGGTTTTACGACTTATAATATGATAATAAAAGGCAATGACGTCTTTAAGGGTATTTTGTACCCTTAAAGACGTTTCTTATTTCTGAGGGAGGCGTCAATGATGAAATTCACAAAAATGCAGGGACTCGGCAACGATTATATTTATGTTTATTCAAAAAAAGAACCTGAAAATCCTGATGAGCTTTCAATTAAGCTCTCCGACCGTCATTTCGGCATCGGTTCGGACGGTATGATTTGGATTTTGCCGTCCAAAATTGCTGATTTTAAGATGAGAATTTTCAATGCCGACGGCAGCGAGGCAATGATGTGCGGCAACGGAATAAGATGTGTCGGAAAATATGTTTACGATAAAGGATTGACGAAAAAGACGAAAATTACGGTTGAGACACTTTCGGGAATCAAAACTCTTGATCTTAAGCTTGAAAGAGGAAAGGTAGATTCCGTTTCGGTAAACATGGGCAAAGCCGATGCAGGCCTTGTAAACAGGATTGAGGTATGCAACAAGGATGTTGAGTATATTCCCGTCTCCGTAGGTAATCCCCATGCCGTAGTTTTTGTTGACGATATCAAAAAGGCCGAGATTACCACAGTCGGCCCTGCAATGGAGCACAGCGACAGATTCCCGGACGGAGTGAACGTTGAGTTTGTTCAGGTGCTCTCGGC
>CALBHM010000296.1 GCA_937892835.1 uncultured Ruminococcus sp.
TATACAATGTTTATTTTAGACTGATATTCTATTTATTTAGATTATCGGTCTTTTTATTATATTATTGCGTTTCGACAGCTTTTTTACGCAATTTTGCATTTTTTATTGATTTTTTGCTTTGAATTTGTTAAAAGATAATTGAAATATTTATTAATTATAACACCTATCTATTATTTTATTTGAAATTCATTGATAGCAGAGATCTTCAAAGTCTTATTATTTTTATAACAAAATGATAAAGCAGACATATATATTTAGAAACGTTAGAAATCAGTTACGCTTAGACAGGTATGATTTACATACCAATTCTTGATTGTATTTATCTATGAAAACTAATTGAATTAAATTAATAAAGAAAGTAGGTGAGAAGTATTTAAATAATGAATTTATTTATGCAATAATCGAAAGGAAGTGAATCAATGAAAAAGAAAAAAGTATTTAAAAGAATAACCGCTGCCGCATTGTCGTTGTTATTCGTGTTTAGTATTATCCCGGCGTCTGCCTTGGATAGTCTGAGCGTTGAAGAGACGGCGGCAAAGATAGTCAGCGAAGTTACCGAAATGAGGGAAGAGTCCGTAAAATACTTCCTGTGTGATGACGGTTCATACATAGCGGCGACCTATGCCGCACCCGTGCATTACAACGAAAACGGAGTATGGAAAGAAATTGATAACACCTTAACTCCTTCGAGCAAATCGGGAGAAACGGTTTATTCAACAAAAGGCGGACTTAATGTTACCGTTCCGAGCGAGTTGGGAAACGGAAAAAGATTCACCGCAACCAACGAGGGCTACACCATCAGCTTTGGTGTGAAAAGCATTGATAACAGCTTGTCGGCGCAGGCAAAGGTTGTGGAGACCGATGCATTGCCGTCGGTTGTTAAAATGAACTCGACGGCTGAAATCTCGGATGAAAAGGTTTCGGCCTCATCAATGGCTCAAAAGGCCGAAACATTAACGGAAAAGCAAAAGGTTGAGAAGTTCAATAACGAGCAAATGACAGTTGATAAACAATCGGGTGCGGTTGTTTACAAGGGCTTCAATCAGCAGTCTGATTTGGAGTATATTGTCACGTCAAACAGTCTGAAAGAAAACATCGTGGTTTATAAGCCGCAGGACGAATATGTTTATAGCTTTGATTTGGATTCCGACGGGCTTATTCCGATTGAGCAGCCGAACGGTTCAATCATATTGGTTGAATCGGAAGCTTCTCAGGAAGCGGTGTTCACGCTGGACGCACCCTATATGTATGACGCAAACGGTGCGGAGAGCTATGACATTGAGCTTTCAATTAAGGAAAACGGCGATGAATACGTTGTAACGGTTGAGGCGGATTCAACATGGCTCAACAACAGCGAAAGAGAATTCCCTGTTGTCATTGATCCGACGTGGAGCGCTCCGAATTCAAAGATTCAGGACGGTTACGTTATCAACGGAACATTTGCAAATTCGCCGCGTTCAAACAGCGAAATCAGAGCCGGCAGAAATCTGACAAATATCGTGCGCTCGTATATCAAGCTGACTTTACCGACTAATTTGCCGATAGGATATTCTGTTGATAGCAGTACGATTACTTTTACGAAGCAGAACTATTTTAAGGTATCCAAGGACATTGATATCCGTGCATACGACTGTAAGGATGCTGCTTCATGGAGTACGTCGAGTATTTCATGGAATAATCAACCGTTTGATAACTCAAACAACGGATATCTTAGCAGCAAACCCGAATTGTTGTCGTCCGTTGCGGCGAAATCCGATATGGACAGCTATTCTTTTGACATTACAAAAGCTGTTCAAAGATGGGAAAACGGCGGAAATAACAACGGAATAATGCTTGCGTCGTCAGATGAAAGCACAAAAACTCAGGTTGATTTTTATTCGACAAGAG
>CALBHM010000297.1 GCA_937892835.1 uncultured Ruminococcus sp.
CTCTCGGTAGATTTCGTAATCCTCATCCTTGAAAACATTGAATATCACCTCGATGTCGCTTTGATTTTTTTGCATGTATTCCTTTACCGTTTCAATGGCAATTTTAGCGGCGGCACGGTTCGGAAAATGAAATTCGCCCGTAGAGATACAGCAAAATGCGATACTGTTCAATCCGTTCACTTCTGCAAGCTCAAGGCAAGAGAGATAGCATGAGCGAAGCAAGCTGCAATCCTTTTCGGTCAGTCTTCCGCTTACAATCGGACCGACGGTGTGAATGATATTTTTACACGGCAGATTGAACGCAGGTGTGATTTTTGCCTTGCCTGTCGCTTCATCACAGCCTTGTTCTTTCATCAACTTGTCACATGCCAAACGAAGCTGAATGCCCGAAAAGGTGTGAATTGCGTTATCAATACATTTGTGATTGGGACAGAAGCAGCCGAGCATCTTGCTGTTCGCAGCATTGACTATAGCGTCACATTTCAGCGTTGTTATATCGCCTTTCCAAAGATAAATCCTGTCGGCGGCAGGGGATAAGGTTTTGAAATCCGTTATGCCCCTGCGCTCAAGCTCTTCTTTGAGATATTCGTCCTGAATGGCGATAAAATCATCGCTTGCAGGCATAGGAGGACGAATATTAAACAGTCCACGGAGCATCAGCTTTTGCTCGTTTGTATTGCTCGGAATCTCTATGCTCGAGTATTGCTTTTGCTCGTTCAAAAGATATTTGATTAAATAAATTCGTCTCTCTGCCTGTGTCATAGTTATGCTCCTTTATGCGTAGAAGAATCCTGCCGTCATGTCAAGATAGTTTTGACCGGAATAATTCGGATATTCTTTTTCAACCTTTTCTTTAAAGCTGTCGGAATCGCTGCATTCAGCGGCAATTTTTTTCAATTCTTCAAGATAATCAATTTTTGTCTGTGCGTCTTTCAGATCCTCGGGCGTGTAGTGCGAGGTCAAAATCAGTTCATAGCCCTTTTCAATGTAACTGTTGAGCTGTGCGATAATCACGTCAGCGTGTGCTTTTCCTGCAACAATAGAGTGGCAGTCATGACCGAGCATGTGGGTGTAAACAGCATTGATTTCGGGAATTTCAATGTCAAATGCATCGGGTGTCTGCGTAATTATGAAATCAATTCCGCCGATGCTGATTTTACCTTCACCGATAACATTTGTTATCTTATGCACGCTCTTGTCAAAGATATCGCCGAAAGCGTTAGTGAAGTTATTTATCAGTGCCTTTCCTCCGCCGTTTTCAGAA
>CALBHM010000298.1 GCA_937892835.1 uncultured Ruminococcus sp.
TTGAGGATAAAATTATCATCATACCGAGAATTTACACCAATAAGCCGAGAACGACGGGCGACGGCTACAAGGGCATGCTTCATCAGCCTGACCCGAATTCACATCCGGATATGCTCAAGGGCATTGTTGCAATTCGTGAGCTTCATATGAGTTCGCTCAGGGATTACGGCCTTTCCTCGGCGGACGAGATGCTTTATCCCGACAACCACAGATATCTTTCCGAT
Source organism: uncultured Ruminococcus sp. (assembly GCA_937892835.1). Taxonomy (GTDB): domain Bacteria; phylum Bacillota; class Clostridia; order Oscillospirales; family Acutalibacteraceae; genus CAG-488. The sequence goes on from CALBHM010000298.1 coordinate 225, forward strand.
TTGCTTTCATACGTTGCTGTCGGTGCAAGATCTGTTGAAAATCAGCAGCACAGACTCACAGCGAGCGGACTTGATGTTCCCGTCGGACTTAAAAACCCGACAGGCGGCGACCTTTCTATCATGATGAACGCAATCACTGCCGGTCACCACAGCCACACATTTATTTACCGTGGCTGGGAGGTTGAGAGCCTTGGCAATCCGCTTTCACACGCAATTCTCAGAGGCTTCCAGACGACAGACGGACAGAATGTGTCAAACTATCACTATGAGGATCTTGTTAAGCTCAACGAGCTTTATCAGAAGTCGGGACTTGAAAATCCTGCCGTTGTCGTTGATACGAACCATGCTAATTCCGGCAAGAAGTTCAGAGAACAGCCGAGAATCGCACTTGATGTTATCCACAGCATGAGGGAGAACCCCGACATCAAAAAGCTTTGCAAGGGTCTCATGATTGAGAGCTACATTGAGGACGGCGCACAGAAAACGGACGGCGGCGTTTATGGGCAGTCGATTACCGACCCGTGCCTCGGTTGGGAAAAGACCGAAAAGCTCATCTTCGAGATTGCAGATAAGCTGTAATTCGTTACAATAATAAAAGAAAATCTGTCGCAACGGTTGCTGCGGCAGATTTATTTGTTTTAAATGAAAGTATTTTTTATTTCGGCTCACTCGCTATCGGCTGAAGCTGCTCGCCTTTGAGTGCCGCCTCAACGGCGGCCGGTATAAGTGTAAAGTCGGCGGCAAGCGAACGTGGCTTCTTTTCATAATCGTCCTGTCTGAACGGAACAAGCCATATATTTCTGTAATTGAGCAAAGCTCCTATGTTTTTTGCCGCACATGCAAGCCCATCGTTTGTGGAAACGGCAATAACAACGGGTCTGCCGTTTCTCAAATGCGATTTGGCTGCCATTGTTACAGACGTGTCGGTTATTCCGTTGGCAAGCTTCGCAGCGGTGTTGCCCGTACATGGGGCGATAACCAGCACGTCAAGCAGCTTTTTCGGCCCGATAGGTTCAACCTGCGGAATCGTGTGTAATATTTCATGCTTACATATTGTCTCTATTCTGCCTATGAAATCCTCGGCCTTGCCAAAGCGTGTATCGGTTTCGTATGCAATCTCCGACATGATCGGAACGATATCGTAATTCAGCTTTCTGAGCATTTCAATCTGCGGAATCACTTCTTTGAAGGTGCAGAACGAACCGCACATGGCAAAGCCCACAACCTTATTCATTCTTATCCTCCTTTATCATCTCGATGACCGTATCGGCAATGTTTGCGCCCGCACTTGTCGGTGTAAAGCGTCCGGGCAGGCTTTCGGCAAGGACATATCTGAAATTGTATTTGTCAATCTCGTTTATATTGAAGCCGTATGGCTTTGACGCAATTTCAATATACAAATTCCGCTTTGTCAGCCTTTCCATTGTTCTTTTGCCCAATATATTATAAGGAACTGTGTTCACTATGACGTCAAAATCGGCGGCCTTTTCGCAAAAATCTTTAAAATCGGTTGATTCAAGTTTTTCGTTTTCAGCAAGGGCTGCACTTATCGGATTCCTTGTGACGACCGTTGTGTTTATGCCGTTTGATTGAAGCGACTTGCATATCGCCCGGCCGCATCTTCCGAAGCCGAGTACGGCGGCTTTGAGCGTATATACATCTCTGTCGGTGCTTTCAAGTATGATTCGCATCGTGCCCTGCGCCGTGAGGCGTGAGTTCTTTACAAGAAAGCTTTCGTTATAGTAGCTTTTGCCGTTTTCGCCAAACGGGTTGTTACTGAGATTTCCGTAAAAAACGAGCTGATTTTCCGAAAGTTCCTCGCAAAGCTCGCCAACGGATATCCCTGTCCCCGAAATAACGCCGTTTGCAAGCGTTGGTATCGGCAAAATTATGTTGCAATAAAGCGGAAGCTTCTCTTTCAATGTGTCGCCGTCACAGCATGAAGCGTCAAAGCCGAGATCGGTCAGCCTGTTGCGGCACGCCTGCATTTTTTTGTCGCTGCCGATTACAAGAAATTTTCCTGCCTGCATTTTACGGTCATTCCTTTCAAAATATTATGAAGTGCAGGGTACATCGTACTTCTGTCTCCACTGTATCATATGACAAAATTTTGTGCAGGTGCTAAAATATTTCAATTTACTATTTATTTTTTTTCTGTTATGCCTTATAATTAAAACGTAACAGACAGATAGGAGATGATATCTTGTACGAGATGGATGAATTACTCAAAAAGGTTAAAAGAGTTCATTTTATAGGAATCGGCGGCTCGGGCATGTGTCCGCTTGCTGAAATTCTTCACAAGGAGGGCTATGAGCTTTCGGGTTCCGACAATAACGAGACAGACACACTTGCAAGGGTTCGCAGTCTCGGAATTCCTGTAACTCTCGGTCAGAGAGCCGAGAACATAGAGGGTGCTGAGCTTATTGTTTACACAGCGGCGATTTTGCCTGACAACCCCGAGCTTGTTGCGGCAAAAAATTCGGGAATCCCGACCGTTGAGCGTGCCGACCTGCTCGGTGCGATAACAAGGCTCTATTCGGATTGTTACTGCGTTTGCGGCACTCACGGTAAAACAACGGTTTCGTCAATGCTCACTCAGATTATGATTCAGTGCGACAAAGATCCGTCGGCCGA
>CALBHM010000299.1 GCA_937892835.1 uncultured Ruminococcus sp.
GGCATTGCAATCTATTATATATTAAATTTGATTTTTCACAGGGGCGGACTCTCGCTCGGCCAATGCCTTCTCGGCATGCTCACCGGCACAAGGTCAACGAGATTGATGCTTTGGAACAATCCGCTTTGGTTTCTCCCCTGCCTGTTTGTGCTGCTCATCTTCGCATACATTATTAAAAGATTTATTTTTTGCAGCAACAAAATCATATTCACTGTAATATCACTCACCGTTTCCGTTGCAGCGGTTATAGTTCTTTATTGCACCAAATTCTATCCCAATGCGCCGTTCGGCATAATTCAAGCTGTCAATGCCTCACCATATTTCATAATCGGCATACTTACAATGCAGCTGCTTTACAAGGATGAAAAGCCAAAAATTGCTCCTCCGATTTGGGCAAAGGTGCTTGTTTCATTAATTCTGATTGTCGGCGGAGCTTTTCTTTCGACTCTCAATTCAAGAACCGATTTTGCAATGAATGACTTCGGCAAGCTTTGGCTTTATTTCCCGACCGCCATTGTCGGAATTTTCGGCTGGTGTCTGCTCGCAAGCGTTTTCCGTTCGAACGGCTTAGAATATATCGGCCGGCACACTATGCCGATACTTTTAATGCACAAATTCCCGATTCAGCTATACGGATTTTTTCCGATTTCGACCGAGAACACCGCTGTATCAATTCTGCTCTCTGTCTTTACGGTTGCACTTTGCCTTGCGACTTCATGGATATTCCTGAAAATCAAAAATCAATTATTTAATCATCAAACAAATCCTCATATGTAAGGTCAAGAATCTCACAAATTTTGCGTACATTGTCAAAATGCGGCTTGCCATTTCCGCTTTCATAATGAGCAACGGCAGAACGGTCAATTTTCAATTCATCGGCAACCTGCTGTTATGTAAGCTTTTTCTCAAGTCTTGCAGCTCTGAATTTTTCGGAAAAACTCATTTTATATTTCCCCATAAAATAAAAAGTGCGCAGCCGAAGCCACGCACAAAAAACGCAAAGCTCAGCTGTCGCCAAACAAAAACTCTACTATCCTACCTAACATAGCATGCAGAATCGAGCTTGCATTTTTTTCAAAATGTAAGCCGCTATATTAGGAGCATATTCGTTTTTGTTTGGCAACGAGTATTATACCATCTTCAGTATAAAAAATCCAGTATTTTTTATAATTACAAAAATTGCAATGCTGTCGTTTGTTTTGAAAACGGCAGCTTATTATTTATACATTTAAATATATTGACATTGATGTTATAATTTCTTCAAAGGAGGTTATTGCAATGAACAAAACAGAACTGCGCAAATTATGCAAAGAAAAAGTCAACAATATTCCTCCAGAGGAATTTACAAAATGGGGCGAAAAGACTTCCGATCTGATTCTTAAAACCGATGATTGGATAAATTCCGAAACCGTATTTGTCTATGTCTCGATGAAGAATGAAATCGACACTTCTACCCTATTGAAAAATGCATTAAAAATCGGCAAGCGGCTTTGTGTTCCGAAAATAACGGGTGACGGCACAATGGACGCCGTTGAAATAAAAGGCCTTTACGAACTCAAAAGCGGCAAGTTCGGAATTCCCGAACCGAGCGAAAGCTGCTCAATAATAAAAAATGATGAAATTGATCTTATTCTCCTCCCATGTCTTGCCGCAGACGAGCAAGGCAACAGGCTTGGAAAAGGCGGCGGATTCTATGACAGATTTTGTGAAAAAATCGGCTGCAAAAAAATTATACTTTGTCCTGAATTGTTGTTAATGAAAAGCAAAATGATCCCAATAGAAGCACATGATGTCACCGCCGACGCCGTGGCAACGGAAACAAGAATAATCAAAGCGAGGAAGCAGGCATGAACATAAAGAAAAAATTAAGCAGAGCCTTAACAAACACAGTTCAGTTCTTTGCAAACGGACTTTCACAGAGCGCAACCGACAGGAACGGCGAGAAAAAAACAGTTACACCGGGCATGCCGGAGATTCTTCGCCGTGCGGCGGCCGACGGTGCGGTTATGCTTGAAAACAATGGGATTCTTCCTTTGAAAAGCGGCACAAGAGTTGCACTTTTCGGCATAACGGGATATGAAAGTCATTATGTCGGCTACGGCTCGGGCGGCGACGTCAACAGACCGTATGCTGTCAGCTTTGCCGACGGAATAAAGAACTGCGACAGTCTGACGCTTGACCCGACGATTGAAAGCATATACAGAGAGTGGAATAAAAAGAACCCCATAAATAACGGTTTTTGGGGGCACTGGCCTTTTTATTTTCCTGAAATGCCGCTCGATAATATGTCTGTTGAAAATGCGAGGAACAAGAATGATGTTGCCATAGCAGTCATCGGACGTGCCGCCGGCGAAAGCAGAGATTGCAAGCTTCAAAAAGGCAGCTACTATCTCGCCGATGATGAAATTGCAATGCTTGATGCGCTTGCCGAGGAATTTGACAATATTGTTATTCTGCTAAATATCGGCGGAATTTTTGACATGAGCTGGATCGAAAAATATAAAAAAGTAATCGGTGCAATTCTTATCGTATGGCAGGGCGGAATGGAGAGCGGCAACGCTGCGGCAGACCTGCTCTGCGGCAAAGCTTATCCGAGCGGACGTCTGACAGACACAATCGCCAAACGTTATGAAAATTACCCTTCCTCAGCCAATTTCGGCGGCAGGGATTTCAACGAATATAAAGAAGATATTTATGTCGGATACAGGTATTTTGAAACTTTCGCCAAAAGTAAAGTGCTCTATCCTTTCGGCTACGGACTCGGATATACGGAATTTGAGATTTCAGCGAATGCCGTCGAAAAAAGTAATGATATATTTATATTCAATGTCAGTGTAAAAAATATCGGTAACACAAT
>CALBHM010000300.1 GCA_937892835.1 uncultured Ruminococcus sp.
CTTCCACCAAGATGAAGCCCCTGATAATTGCATTCTTCTGTCAGCAAGTCTAAAGTTTTCATTTCAAATAATCGGTTTTGTTTACTATCATAGGCAAGGTCTATAAGAGCTAAATACTCGTGCGATAGATTTAATAGTTTTTCTCTGATTTCTTCCTTTGTTTCTGCCAAATCTGACTTTGCAAGTGATTGAGGCAGCGGAATGATGAAATCATTTATCATATCATCAAGTATAAATCTATTGCCTTTCTCTATGATATTTATGCCTATATCCTGCAAGCCTTTAATATCATCTAAAATAGTATTTTCAGTTTCATTAAGATTAACGGTTTTAAGATAGTTCATAATATCCAGAACCGAAACGCTATTTTTGTTTTCAGATAAATATTTTAAAATAAAGGCTCGACGTGTACGCAAATACTCTCTGTCTGCACCTTTAGTTGAAAACATTTCCCAACATACATTTTTAGCAATTCTTTTGTGTTTACTTTTTCCCTCAGCTTTTCTAAATGCAGTAATTCCATTTGCAGTAATCACATATGCCTGACCTATCGTTTCTTTATATTCTTTTCCGGCAGTTGAAACTGTAATCATCTTTGGTATTTTCTCAACAAGACCAAGCTTTTCGAGCCAACTTGCAATCATTCTTGCATATTTGTCTGACGAACCTTCCCAATCAGCTTTCATACTTTTGCGTTCTTTGGGTTCTGCATTTGCCAGCGAACGTATAAATATTTTTTGCGGCATACTTGTAAAACCATCCTCGCCTATAAATCCTAATCGTTGTCCTATTTCAAATTTTGTAAGATGAGTATCCTCAGTTTCGGAAAGCAATGTTAATATTCTTATAGCCGGAGGATATGCTAAAATAGCATTGACAAGCAATTCTTTTTCATTTTTTGACAATTCTTCGCCTGTTTCTCTTGCGTTTGTAAGCTCTAACCCTTTGTCGGTTATTTCAAAGGTATCATCTGTGTAATTGTATTTGATAAAACCAAAGCAATGAGCCCAGCGCACATAATTATCAGCGGGCCAATCTCCAATAAAATCTCTTCCTTGCCCCTTAACGGTTGCTTGTATAATGCCGTTACATCTTGACATACTTCTCGGTGTAAAGGATGTACCTACAAGTTCTGCGTATTTAATTTTAAGAGGGGTGCTTTGCAATGCTTTTATCAAATTATCCCGACCGTCTCGTTTTTCAACAATTTTTGGGATAATAATGCGTATTAAATCTTTATGTTTTTGTGAATTTGAGTCAAATACAGCAACAACGTCACACAGGCTGCGTAAGTTGCTTGGATCTTGTACCCAACCAAAAGCACGGAAATTTTTATTATGTGTAGGAATTACAGAAATCATATTTTATCAGCAATTAGTAGTTTATTATTAAAACCTCTCTGCTGTCTCCTTTCTTTGTATTATAGCTTGAATTTGAGTAGTTATAGTTTAAATCAATGATTTTATACTTTTTTGCCCATTCAAGCAATATCTCGTTGGTTTTACCTTTATGTTCTATAACATTCGACAAAGCAAATTTAATTCCTTTTTCATTTGCCTTATCCAAATAATCATACAAGGCATACTCTTGTTCAGATTTCCAATCCTTAAAACCCCTGTTACCGTCATTATATGTTCCGGTTGTTATAAAGTAAGGCGGGTCACAATATATTAAGTCTTCGGTGGTAAGATTATCTAATGATATCTCTGTGAAATCTTTGCATAAAAATTCAACATTTAATTTTTGCAGCTTTGATACAAATGCAATTAAATTATGTTTCATATTTTCCGAAAATTGACTTCTGTTTCTGCCGAAAGGATTGTTGTACTCTAAATTATTGTTAAATCTGAATTGATAATTAAAAGAATAACAAGTCAACGTATATAAGTCTATCGGATTTTGTGTTTTATTGTAAAAATCTCTAAAATTTTTAAACCCCTCCTCGTTTTCTTTTGAAAGACCATATTCCGTTATACGCAGTTTTATTTGATGCAGTATTTCAGATAATTCTGTGTTTTTAAACGCTTCAAACAGTTCAATTATTTTTTTATTTATGTCATTACAAATAATTCTGTTTGCATTTACATTTATAGACACATTGCAACCACCTGAAAATAAATCAACAAAAGTTCCTACATAATTTGGAAAATTAGGTAAAATTTGAGGAAGCAATTTATATTTTCCACCTATATAGTTCATAGGACTTTTTATATATTTTTTAGTATCGGAAACAATGGTATTTATTCCGTTAGGTGTGCCTATAAAATCAAATGTTGATTTCTGAGGAAGATTCTTTTTTATAAAGAAAATGTACTCATATAAACATTCTGTTTGTTTTGTTTTTTTGCTCATATACTGTCTGTATGGAATGGAATACATTTTATATGTTTCTTCTATTCCGTGCTTTTTTAATATTCTCTCAATTTCATCAGAAGTCATTAACCCATCGGTGCTGTAACTCATTACTATATTGCTAAATTTTGCTTTGCTTATTAAGTCCTCAAATGCGTCATAAACCTCGCTTTTCACACAGAATGGAGATTTTAAATCATCATACGGTCTCATTCCTGTTACTCCGTGAATTTCAGGATAATCATACTTAGAAATTGTTTCAAGCAAATGATAATTAGGGGCATACTGTCTGGAATTATATGGTGGGTCTAAATATAGAATGTCACCACTTAATTCTTCAATCAACTTGTTTGAATCCTTGTTATAACTTTTATTATTTCTCTTATTGTCAATAACATCAAGTCTTGCCATTTCCAAATCCTTAAAGGTACGCTTATCCCAATGCTTAAGATAAGCACCATATGTACCTGTAATATTTGAAACAGACGGAACACCTTCAATTAGTCCGGCAAGCAAGTAGTAATATTCTAATTCAGTAAGCAGTTTTTCATTTTTCCACGCTTCGATTGTGTTTCGTATAAAATCAATTCTTGCAGCATTTTTGTTTGACACATACATTCTTTTACAATCATCGTGTGGAGTATAATTTTTAGTTATAAAATAATTGCCATCGTTATAATTCAGTATTTGTATTTGTGTTTCTTCTAAAAATTTAAATGGATCTCCTATACCTATATTTTTTAATCTTAAAAATGACGGTTTTGTATTGTTTTCAACTGTTGCTTTTTGTATTACATACGAAAAATGCAATGCATCATTTGAATATACTTCATATCTGGGTTTAAAATAACGAGCAACAGCCCCTGTTCCTGAAAAGATATCACAAAAGATATTTTCGTTTCCTGTTGTGTTTTCGGATATAACCATAGCAATATTTTTTAATAAGTTTGTTTTACTTCCTATAAATCTCATAACTGCACCTCTAACATCCCAAAACATCCTTGTATTGAATTATAACATTTACTTTACCAAAAGTCAATGAAAATAAAAAAATATATTAATTTATCCAAAAACTTTGGCAAAAATCGTTTTTCAGTTGTAGTAGTAATAGAGGGACAAGTAAAAATTTTTTTGAGAAATTTTCATGAAAAGTTGTTTTTTCGGCATTTTATTTGTTACTTATATGAGGGGCAAAATAAGATAAAAAATTTTTGCTTTCAAGGTTGCCGAAACGAAATTTTCTGCACTACATATATAGAGGGCGAAAGAAAATTTTTTATCAAAAAGGGTTTGGGAATATCCCAAAAATCCAAAATCAAATTTGCCGTGTGTGGCTACACACGCTTTGCTTGCTATTCCGTGAGAATGGCAGGCAAAACAAAATTGATTTTTGGTGAGTGGGTACTCACTCGCTTTGCTTGCTACTCTCATTTTTAACGATTTTTTACGGAAAGGATAGGATTTGAATGGGTAAGAAAGAAAACGGCTGCGGCTATGTTACAAGGTACAAAATAGGCGGTGCAATATATGAGGTTGAAACATCATTTTCGGGTACGGAAACATTAAACAATAAAATAATTCGTTTAATGCTTTCGGAAAAAATTAAATCAAAAGGGGCTGACAATTCGGAAAAAGCACGGTATAATTCTGATATACACTCTGTATTGTCGGGCAATGAAAAGGAGGATTTATATAATGAATAAGCCCGATACAATCACTGCTCTTTATTGCAGATTATCACAAGAGGATGCCTTGGACGGCGACAGCAACAGTATTATAAACCAGAAAGCAATTTTAGAAAAATATGCAACTGACAATCAATATCCAACGCCGCAATTTTACATTGACGACGGTTGGAGCGGAACTGATTTTGAAAGACCGTCTTTCAAGAAAATGATAAAGGATATTGAGGACGGAAAAGTCAAAACCGTTATTGTAAAGGATATGTCAAGGCTTGGTCGTGATTACTTGAAAGTCGGCTATTTTTCGGAAATATTTTTTCCCGATAATGATGTCCGTCTAATTGCAATTAACGACGGTGTTGACAGTCTCAAAGGTGATAATGACTTTACGCCGTTCCGCAATTTGTTTAATGACTTCTACGCAAAAGATACAAGCAAAAAAATTCGTGCTGTGTTTAAGTCAAAGGGAATGTCCGGCGAGCATTTGGGAAAACCGATTTTCGGATATATGAAAAACCCCGAAAACAAAAAACAATGGATAATTGACGAGCCTGCGGCTGAAATTGTGAGAAAAATTTATGATTTGTGCATTGACGGGAAAGGTCCTACGCAAATTGCAAAGATTTTAAGAAATGAAAAAATTCTGACAACAACATCATATTATGCACAGCTCAAAGGTGAAACCTTGCCGGACAAGCCATATCATTGGAACGAACAGTCTGTTGTGAATATTTTAGAAAGAATGGAATACATAGGCTGCACGGTAAATTTTAAGACATACACAAAATCTTATAAACTTAAAAAGAAATTGGACAACCCAAAAGAAAATTGGGCAATTTTTAATGATACACAGGAGCCGATTATTTCAAAGGAACAATGGGAACGGGTACAGGAATTGAGGAAAAACAAACGCCGCAATACAAAAACAAATAAGCAAGGTTTGTTTTCAGGTTTGATATACTGTGCCGACTGTGGCAGTAAATTACACTTTGCCACCTGTAAAAGATTTGACAGTACACAGGACCATTACAGATGTTCACAATATAAAGGTAATACGGGTAGCTGTACTGCTCATTTCATAAGAGAGGAAACACTTCGAAAGATTGTGTTAAACCAGATTTTCGATATCACCGCAATGATGTATGACAATGCGGATAAATTTTTCGATGCGGTTGCAAGGCAGAAAATAGACGAGCAGGCAAAAGAGATACAGGACAAGAAAAAACAAATGGCAAAATTCCAAAAACGCATAACAGAGCTTGATAAAATTTTCAAAAGAATTTATGAGGACGATATAACAGGCGTAATATCTCACGAAAGATTTTTGAAACTGTCCGCCGAGTATGAAAGTGAACAGACGGATTTGCAAAATCAAGTTAAACTTTTTGAGGAAGAAACAAAGGTTTTTGATAATCAGCAAACTGATTTTAAGCAGTTCCGTGAAATTGTCCGAAAATATGTCGGAATTAAAGAATTAACTCCGGCTATTGTGAATGAATTTGTCAAAAAAATTATAGTTCACGCTCCCGATAAATCAAGCGGACACAGAGTACAGAAAATACAGATTATTTTTAATTTTATCGGTGAATTTGCTCCGCCGAAAGAGTTTGTTCCCGATAAAAAGAAAATTCCGCAAGACTTTTTCTAAGCCTTGCGGAAAATTACTTCCTTATCAATGCCGTACTTTAATCCGACGGTTTTATTTATGTATCAGGGTACGTTTACAACCTAAAATAAATTTAATTATTCTAAAACCCTTTTATTTTCTGCAATAATGTGTTATACTAAATACTGAATTTTTATATTGAAAAGGGTAGTGAACTTATGACAACGCAAAATATTGCGGAGGGTATCCGCTTTTGCTCGGTCAAAACCGATAAATTCAAGACCTGCCGTGTGAATATCAGCTTGGCAATGCCGCTTGACAAGAACGCTTCTGCGAGGGCGATTCTGCCGTTTATGTTCTCACGCAGATGTGCAAAATATCCCGATTTTACGTCACTTAACCGTGAGCTTGACAGCCTCTACGGTGCAGCAATTTCGGCCGGCGTTATCAAAAGGGGAGAGGCTCAGGTTCTTTCTTTCAGCCTTACAGCCATTGACGACCGCTTTGCTCTTGACGGCGACAAGGTTGCCTCGGAATGTGCAAAGCTGCTCACCGAGATGATTTTTGACCCGCTGACCGAGGAAGAAAGCTTTCCCGAGGATATTATCGAGCAGGAGAAGAGACTTCTTATTGAGACAATCGAGAACGAGCAGAACGACAAGCGCCGTTATGCTATGCTAAGATGCGAGCAGCTCATGTTCGCCGATGAAGCTTACGGAATCAACCGTTTCGGTTCTGTGGAGGACGTTAAGGTTCTTACTCCCGAAGCTGTTTATGCCGCATGGCGTGGTCTGCTCGAAAAGGCTACGGTTCAGATAACAATGGTTTCAAGCATGGATCCTCAGCCGATCGCAGACCTTATTAAGGATAAGTTTTCAAAGATCGAAAGAAATCCGGTTGAGATAAATACTCAATTTGTTTCGGGACTTCCTAAGCCGGAATATGTTTGCGAAACAATGCCCCTTAAGCAGGGTAAGCTCGTTATGGGCTTCAGAACCGGCATGAGAAGCGAGGACGATATGATGCCGGCGATGAAGGTTGCGGTTGACATTTTCGGCGGCGGAACTTACTCAAAGCTTTTCTCTGTTGTTCGTGAAAAGATGAGCCTTTGCTATTATTGCTCGGCTGCACTTTTCAATTCAAAGGGAATCGTTATGGTTCAGAGCGGAATTGAAGACGCTAACGAAGAAAAGGCGAAGAACGAGATTATCAATCAATTAAGACTTACCGCCGAGGGCGAGTTCACCGATGAGGATTTTTCATCTTCAATCAAGAGCCTGACAGATTCTATTCTCGGTAATTCCGATACCCCCGAGGAGATTACAGCGTGGTATGCTTCACAGATTCTTCGCAAAGAGCTGAAAGCTCCGGAAACCTACGCCGAGGAAATCGGAAATGTTGATAAATCCGAGGTTATCAGAGCGGCAAAAACAATTATGCTCGACACAATATTTATGCTTAAATCAAGCGAGGAGGCAGAATGATGAACATTAAAGAAGTCAGAAACGAGCTCCTCAACGAAAAATATTATGATATAGACCACTCGTCGGGATTGAAAATTCTCGTTATGCCGAAAGAAAATTACGCAAGCACATATGCTATTTTTGCGACAAAATACGGCTCAATCGACACAATGATTCAGATGGATGACGGCACATTCAAGGAGATTCCCGAGGGCACGGCGCATTTCCTTGAGCACAAGCTCTTTGAGAGTGAGGATCTTGACGCATTTGAACGTTTTGCAAAGACGGGTGCTTCCGCAAATGCATACACAAGCTTTGACAGGACGGGATATCTTTTCTCATGCTCCGCAAACTTCAAAAAGAACCTTGAAATTCTTCTTGATTTTGTTCAGAATCCGTATTTCACACAGGCCACGGTCGAAAAAGAGCAGGGCATCATCGGTCAGGAAATTGATATGTACAAGGACGCTCCGGACTGGGAGGTCATGTTCAACTGCCTGAGAACGATGTATCATAATTTGCCTGTTAGAATTGATATCGCAGGTACGCAGGAGTCGATTGCTCAGATTACGGCGAAAACGCTTTACGGCTGCTATGATAATTTCTATAATCTTCACAACATGGTGCTTGCCGTTGCAGGTAATGTTAACGTTGATGAGGTTATCGAGGTCGCCGACAAGGCACTTAAGCCTGTTGATGGTAAAATGGCACAGCGTAAGGTTATCGACGAGCCGAAGGAGGTCCTTGACAGCTATGTTGAGGAAAAGCTCTCGGTTGCAACGCCGCAGTTTATGTTCGGATTTAAAGAGAGCCGGGACACTCCGGAACGCACGACTAAGGAAGAAATTTCAATGGAAATTCTTCTTGATATGATTTCCGGTCAATCCTCCGAACTTTATAAGAGACTCTTTGACGCAAAGCTTATCAACAACAGCTTCGGCTTTGAATATTTCACCGGCTTTGGCTACTCATGCGTGCTCTTTGCCGGCGAAAGCAATGACCCGAAGAGAGTTTCCGAGGAGATAGTTAAAGAAATTAAGAAGTTCAGAGAAACGGGATTTGACAAAACTGCGTTTGAGAGAACCAAGAAAAAGCTTTACGGCAGAATGATAATGGGCATGAACGACGTTGAAGGTCTTGCAAACAATATGGCTGTTTCATACTTTGCCGGCGAGGATATTTTTACCGATTTTGAGATTTTCAAAACCGTTACTATCGACGATATAAATGACATATTCAAAAAGACGCTTGACGAAAACTACAGCGTTCTTTCCGTAATTAAACCCAACTGATCGGAGTTGATTCTATGGACACCACAACGGTGTATTTTAACGGCATAGAGCGTGGATTCGAGGTTTCCTCGATCCTTGCTCAGTTCTCCGTTTTCGGCCATGATATTACAATCCGCTGGTACGGAGCTATAATTGCTTTCGGATTCCTGCTTGCCGTTCTTTTCGGTGGCAGGATGGCCTATAAATGGAAAATGAGCATTGATAAAATGCTCGACGTACTTATTTATTCGACGATTTTCGGCATTATCGGTGCAAGACTTTATTATTGTATCTTTGAATGGGACAGATACAAGGACAATCTTATTGAGATTCTGTATATCTGGAACGGCGGACTTGCGATTTACGGCGGAATAATCGGCGGAATAATTGCGGCGTTCGTTGTTTGCAAGGTGCGCAAGATGAATTTCTGGAATCTTATGGATATTGCGTCCATGAGCCTTTTGATAGGACAAGGCATAGGACGCTGGGGTAATTTTGCCAACCAGGAGGCCTTTGGCACGAATACGGACATGCCATGGGGCATGTGGAGCGAAAAAATTGCCCGTTACATAACGGAGTATTCGTATAAGCTCAACGCAAACGGAATCACAATGGACCCCGAAAAGGCGGTTCACCCGACGTTCCTTTACGAATCAATATGGTGCTTGCTCGGCTTTGTCGTGCTTTACATCATCACAAGAAAGGCGAGAAAATTCAGCGGTCAGATTTTCCTTACCTACGGTGTATGGTACGGTGCCGAAAGAGCAGTTGTTGAGGGATTCAGAACAGACAGCCTTTATTTCGCAGGCACAACGATAAGAGTTTCTCAGGTGCTTTCGGCTGTGCTTGCAGTTGTATGCCTTGTTATTCTCATTTGTCTGCTTGTTAAGTTTAAAAAGCACCCGAAGCCTATTGACGGCATAGATTATTTTCTTGAGGACGAGCTGAAAAAACAGGTCGAGGAAAATAAAAACAGAGAGGAAGAGAAAGAAGCGGAGGTCAGCGATGTACAAGATAATCAGCGGTAAAGAAATCTCGCTTGCGGTCAAGGAAAGAGTTGCCGCACAGGTTAGCGAAATGAAAAAGGACGGCATTGAGCCTTGCCTCGCAGTTATACTCGTCGGCGACGATCCGGCTTCAAGAGTATATGTCAACAACAAGAAAAAGGCCTGCGAATTTTGCGGAATCCGTTCGCTTGAATATCTTCTTCCTGCCGATGCATCGCAGGAGGAGCTTAATTCGCTCGTTGAAAAGCTTAACGATGATAAGAGCGTAAACGGCATACTCTGCCAGCTTCCGCTGCCGAAGCACCTCAATGAAAAAGAGGTACTCAATCTCATCAAACCCGAAAAGGACGTTGACGCATTCCATCCCGAGAACGTGGGTCATATCATGATCGGCGATTACAGCTTTCTGCCGTGTACACCTGCCGGAATTATGGAAATGCTCAAGTATGAAAACATCAGCCTTGACGGCAAGAACTGCGTTATAATCGGCAGGAGTAACATTGTCGGCAAGCCTATGGCGATGCTCATGCTTAAGGAGAATGCGACTGTGACGGTCTGTCATTCGCATACTAAGAATCTTAAAGAAATCGTTTCTCAGGCGGATGTTATTGTTGCCGCTGTCGGCAGGGCAAAGTTTGTTACTGCGGACATGGTAAAGGACGGCGCAATCATCATTGACGTAGGCATCAATCGCAATGATGACGGCAAGCTCTGCGGCGATGTTGACTTTGAAGCTTGCAAGGAAAAGGCGAGCTATATTACACCTGTTCCGGGCGGAGTGGGGCCAATGACTATAGCGACGCTCATGCAAAATACAATAACGGCAGCTAAAATTCAGAAAGGATGACCAATATGAAAAACAAAAAGCTCTACAGAAGCACAAACAATAAAATGCTCAGCGGCGTATGCGCCGGTTTTGCCGATTTCATCGGAATTGACCCGACGATTGTCAGAGTTATTTATGCTCTTGTTTCTTTCTTCACGGGCGGATTCCCGGGAGTTATAATTTACATCATGCTTGCAATCATTATTCCGGAGGATAACGGAATGATTGATACCGACGCAACGAATCATGACGAGGAAGAAAAGTAAGCTATCGGAGAGTGAACGGCTTGAAACAGCTTATCATAAAATTGATTGATATTTTTGTTAAGATATGGCTCAAGATCAAGGAAACATTCTGGAGAGTAAAGGACTTCTTTTACCGAAAGATTACTAAAGCTCCGCAGGTTGCTTCCGTCGACGATACGATTGATGAAATCGTAAAAAACAAAAGGTCGATAGCTCGCTTCGGCGACGGAGAAATTAAGCTTGCGGCCGGTAAAAATATATCGTTTCAGGTTAATTCAAAAAGAATTCGAGATAAAATGCGTGAGGTTCTTTCAAGCAATGTTGACGGATTGATGATTGGCATTGCCGATATTTTTGACAATGGCGAAAGATATGACGACGTGACAAATAAGCATTGGAAGAAGCACCTTGCACGATTCAGGGGTGTTTGGTACAAGTATCTTATAAAGGGCAAAAAATACTATAACGCTTCCATGACACGCCAATATATCGGCCTTAGACATAAGGAAGAGAGCGGCGAAATCTTTGAGCATATCAAGAAGATTTGGGATAACCGAGATGTTGTAATTATCGAGGGCGAAATGAGCCGTCTCGGTGTTGGTAACGATTTGCTTGATAATGCAAAATCCGTTAAACGTATTCTTGGTCCGTCAAGCGAAGCGTTTTCAAAGTATGATGAAATTCTTGATGAAGCAAAAAAGCTTGACAAGAATGTTCTTATTCTCCTTGCGCTCGGCCCTGCGGCAACCTGCCTTGCATATGATTTACATAAGCTCGGCTACCAGGCGGTTGACATCGGCCATGTGGACGTTGAATACGAATGGTACAGGATGAAAGCGAAGAAGAAATCGCCGATAAAGAACAAGATGGTTCACGAAGCACCGAGTGATGAGCTCGGTGACTGCCATGACCAAAAATACGAAAGTCAGGTCATCGCAAAAATAGTATAAATAATTTTTGAAAACAATAAACGCTTTTTGCCTCTCAGATATTGACAAAAGGCGTTTTTGTGTTATAATATCAACGTTGCGTTTTGCAACGACGAGGCGTAACTCAGTTTGGTAGAGTGCTTGGTTTGGGAC
>CALBHM010000301.1 GCA_937892835.1 uncultured Ruminococcus sp.
ATTATATCATATTTGTTACTTTGCACACAAGTTTTATGTTTCAAAACACGCTCTAGAGCGTGTTCACATAAAACTATTGAAGGTTTAGTGAAGATATGATATAATGAACATATGAAATTAACAGTGGTGAACAAAGTATAGGACGTTCAAAAGGGTAGCTCACAACAAAAATTCATTTGGCTTCCACGTTTGCGAAGCATACAATAATTTTTAGGCTGTCTGCTGGAAATAAGCATGACGCACCGAAGTGGAGAAAGCTTATTGAAAGTTTTTACTCAAATGATAATCACTATTTCATCAAAGTCCGCCGGGAGGGTACGAAAAATTACTATTATTTCGACCCTCAAATGGAAACCTTGGAACAACTGGTAACTGTTTTGCAGCTGACAATAGCTATTTCAAAGGAATTGCCGGACAGGAGTGGTGAAGATGAATAAAATTCAGATCTATGTTTTTCATACGGGATCAGTTCAGGTTGACAGAGCAATTCCACTCCATGAAAAGAACCCTCTTGCTGTGACAGGCATTTTTCGCAGCAAAGAGAAAAAGATGATTCTGCCCGTTTCTGTATATTTGATTGTTCATCCGAACGGTAATATTTTAATTGATACTGGTTGGGATACAAAATATGCATTGGAAAAACCAAAACAGTTACTTGGATTCGTTAACAAAATCAGTACGCCAATTATCAAAAAAAACGAAGGTGTGGACATCGATAGGAATGTCTGCAACAGATATCGACCATGTTTTTATCAGTCATATGGACTTTGACCACACAAGCGGATTGTGATTATTAAAAGGCGTTCCCGATATACGAACATCAAAAGAAGAATGGCGAGCGTGTAGCAAGTTCAGTTTTCGTTATGTGGATACTTGGACAGGAATTTGCGATATTAAAACTTTTTCTTATCATCAAACCGGTATAGGTCCTATTGGAAGAAGTTATGATGTATTCGACGATGAAAAGATCCAGCTTGTGCATACACCTGGACACACACATGGATTGTTCAGTGTAATGATCACTGGAACAGATGGGTATCTTGTTCTTGGAAATGATGCTGCATATTTGCCGGAATCCTTCTCACAACATATCATTCCTGGCTTTACTGTTAACAAGAAGCTGGCAGAAAAATCACTTGATTGGCTGATTAAATGCAAAAACGACCATGCGTGTAAAGCCTTACTCGTCAACCACGATCCGACAGTCAAGGAACAAGTATTGGAGGTATAATCATCATGGAAATAATGGAAATAATGAAACAGCGGCACAGTGTTCGGCAGTATACGAACCGAATTATCGAACCTGAAAAACGAACGGCACTGAATGATTTGATCTCAGAGATTAATCAGACAACAGGACTGCACATTCAAATATTTTACGACGAACCAAAGTGCTTTGATTCTATGATGGCACATTACGGAAAATTTACAGGCGTAAAGAATTATATCGCTCTTGTCGGAAAAAAATCGCTGAAGCTGGACGAAACACTTGGCTACTACGGCGAACAGCTTGTCCTCAAGGCACAGGAACTCGGACTGAACACCTGCTGGGTAGCAATGACCCACGGAAAAAGCAAAGCCGTAGTCGAAAAAGGTGAAAAGCAGATCTGCCTGATTGCCTTGGGATACGGCAGTACAAATGGTGTATCACATCAAGTAAAACCTCTATCAGCAGTATGCAATTATAATGATACCATGCCTGACTGGTTTATAAATGCAGTGCATGCTGCATTGCTTGCACCAACTGCTATGAATCAACAGAAGTTTTTCTTTGAGTTGCAGCCAGATGGCAAAGTGAAAGCAACCTGCGGGAAAGGGTTCTACACCAAGCTTGACCTTGGCGTTGTAAAGTACCACTTTATAGTTGTATCGAAAACGGATTTTATTTAATATAATCTGATCGTTTATCATTGGTTTAACTTGACAAATTCCAGTTTATAGAGATAAAGGAGCAATTTTTGGTCGTTCCTTTATCTCTGCAAACTGGAAGTTATCATCCTGTAATATGTTTTTTATATGTTCCAAGAGAGAATCTGCTCAAGAGCATTTCGTACTCTTTCAAATCAAAGTGATGAATATCCGATGCCAGCACCGAATAGGTTTCGCCTTCATCGATAAATCTGTATCCGGTATCAAAAATCCCATTCCTGCTATAAAAAGAAATTCTTTTTTCTCTTTGCAAAGCATTTTCCGCAGAAAGATTGATTGCTTCAACATTCAAAACGATGATTTTTTCTGTATTCTGTTTCAGCCAGTCAAGTATCTTAGTGCCATAGCCTTTTGATCTGATTCGGTCATTTACTGCCAGGTAAAGCACAAAGATATATTTATCATCTTCAGCTGTATACAAAACTCCGCAGAACAGGTCATCATCATAAAAGGCTCTGAAATTGACACTTTTGCGAAATGCCAACACTCTCAACAACCACATCGGTATCTGCTCATTTTGGGGAAATGCGGTTCTCATTAAACGGCAAACATCTTTGTATTCATTCAATTTTCTGGAAAAAGATTTATCAACAAGCATCTCGTCATCCATCCTCACAATTTCCGATTTATAAGGCAGATGCCCCATTAATAGTATACCACAAGCACTATACAAAGTCAATGAAAAGCAGGTGAAACTTTGTTCTACACTTTAATTCTTGAAAACGAAACAGTTATAAAAACAGCCGCACAGTAAATCAGACCAACAATAGTCCGAAATCACTGTCACGGCTGGAGATTTACAGGTTGACGAGGAATGCGGTGAAACAGTAGTAGGGCAGAATTTTCTGCCCTACAAATTTGGATTTGTAAGGGAGATAAATCAGAATTAAATGTACTGTACACCTAAAGA
>CALBHM010000302.1 GCA_937892835.1 uncultured Ruminococcus sp.
CCATAAGCTCTTTCGGAACCTCAGGTTCGTGGAAAAAGAAATTACAAAATGGTCTTATTGCCATAAAGTTAAAAACGAATGCACAAGCTGCAAGGGTACTTCCGTATTTAATAATAATATTTTTTACTTTTTTCATGGTATATACCACCTTTCCTCTTTTTATGATAATATAGTAACACGTTATCAGCGTTTTGTGTTAAAATTTGTCTGAACGGTCGTTTTAGAGGGCTGAATGGTAGTTTTAGGAGCTTTTTTGTACTTTATAAACCCTGCAATCATAGAAACAACTGCCGCAGTAAGGCTTTCGAGAATAACAAATGCATATACAATTTTACAGTTCATCATAACGAGAATTACTGTTATGTAAATCAGACTCAGTGCAATTGAAATTCGGCGATTTTTAATCTTTTCCTTGGCGGTAAATGGTTTATTGGGACTTACAACAGGCGATAGGATTATAATTGCCGCCAAATCAAATACACACACTAAAGCAAATACATATGATGGAGCGACCAAAACAAAATCATAAGTAAGAATAACCGCTAAATATACTGTCATTGAAAGCAGATAGCATTTGCATGCCGTTTCACAATGATAGCCTCCTGCTGTACTCCGCAGAGGAATAAAAACCAACATAAAAAATAATGCTGCGACAATTTTTCCGAGCAATGCACCAATAATAAGTGTTGTAATAAGATTTGCTGTCATTTCGATTAATGTCCCGAAGCAATACAGATACAAATTTCGTTCTTCCATTTTAATTATTTTTCCTTCAATCAAAGTGTCTGTTATAAATGCACTCATTCTGTCAAACAAAAATGCCACCCCCGATAATGATTTATAATCAAGGATAGCATATTTTTAGTATGTATTGTATTTTTTCAATGCGAATGGTTGGTTTAGAACAGTGAATGGTATCTAAATCGGGAAAATCAGAACAGCTTCACAAGATGATTCTTTGCGTTCTATTGTAAATACTCCTCCGTATTTTTCGGAAATTGCCTTTACATTGCTTATTCCGTAACCGTGAAGCAGCTTATCTTTCTTATCTGTCTTGAAGTCAGATCCTATCATTCTTTCTGCTGAATTTTCAATATGAATTACCATAGAGTTGTCACCCGTAACAATAGAAACGGAAATTATTCTGTCATCAGGATTTGAAACTTTTTTGCAGGCTTCAACCGCATTATCAAGCAGATTTCCAAGCGCAACACACAAGTCATACCGTTCTATGCAGATTCGTTCTTTTTCAATCTTTATATCGCTTTTAAAGGTAATGTTATTAGTTTCTGCAATATTGAGAGAATTGCTCACAAGTGCGTCTATCGGCAGAAATCCTGTATTTATGCGCTTATATGATTTATCAATATGTTCTATCGCTGTTCCAATGTAACGTTTGGCTTCATCAAATTCGTGGCGTTCAACACATTCATTAAGGTACACAAGATGTTTATTGGTATCATGGATAACACTGCTTATGCTTTTGAACGATTGAGATGCCTGTTCATACTTTTGCTCCTGAAAAGCAAACTGCTGTTCCATTCGGGCTTGCTTTTCACGAATTTCGGTAGCGTCAATTATATTTTCAAGCAGATAATATACAATAATATTTATTATCATAAGTCCCGCTGCTGCAAAGCATATTCCAACAGTAGCGTTAGGTTCGCCGGTATCAAACTCAAATGAAATGGTTATTATGGTTGCTATGCTTATTAATGGGGTTACTATAAAGCATAAATAATCCTTAAATTTTACAATTTGAGTATTTTTCTTAATAATAAGTGTTACGGCAACTGTAAGAATAAAAGTAATTAATTTTGAAAATAGCAAGCTATAGTTTTGCAGACTTTCTTCAGGTGTGTTTTTCATAGTTACTATTATAACACCATAGCTTATTAGTTCTGAAATCATACTGAAAGCCAAATATGACATAGCTGTAAAAATACGAATAATCCATTTTGTTTTATATAATAGTGTTAGGCCGAAAAAAATAACAAATGACATCATAGAGTAAAATAACCCTATATATCCAAATTGACTTAATGCCATACCTATCCCGAAAGCTGAAATAAAAATAGTATAGAATAGAATTTTATTAAATCGTATATTTTGGTTTCCCAAGCAAGTTTTATAAAACATAATTGTTGTAAACATATTAAATACTGTTCCAAGAACAGCAAGTATGGTTTGAACCGTATCACTCATTATCTTTTATACCTCATTACCATATATTTTGAAAAAGCCTCTTTTATTTC
>CALBHM010000303.1 GCA_937892835.1 uncultured Ruminococcus sp.
GAATCGAAGATGAAAGGCGGTCTCGGAATGTGCGGCAGACCTTTCTGCTGTAACAGCTTCCTCGGCGATTTCCAGCCCGTTTCGATAAAAATGGCAAAGGAGCAGGGGCTTTCACTCAATCCGACAAAAATCAGCGGCACCTGCGGCAGACTTATGTGCTGTCTTAAATATGAGCAGGAATCATACGAGCATTTACTCAGAGTTACTCCGAAGGTCGGCGCAATCGTTGAAACAAGCTCGGGCAGAGGTACGGTCGTTGAATCAGACCTGCTCAAAGGAATGCTCAAGGTTCGACTTGATCGCAATCCCGAAGCCGCACCGGCCGTTTTCAGCCGACGTGACGTCAAACTCATAAAGGACAAGAAAATCACTGTTAATAAATCCGAATTAGCTGCTTTAAAGGAGATCGAAGGTTAAGGTCATGAAAAAGATCAATTTGAAAATCGGCGGAATGAGCTGCAGCGCATGCTCAAACGGACTCGAGAAATATTTAAATAAACAAACCGGGGTTATTTCTGCAAGCGTTAACCTCGTTATGGCTAACGCTCTCATCGAATATGATGAGAGCGTTCTCAATAGGAAAAAAATAGAAAAATTTGTAAAGGAAGCCGGCTTCGAGAGCCTCGGACTTTTCGACGAATTTGAGAAAAACAGCTCACCGAAAATGTCAAAGCTTTGGTTTGTCATAATGACGGCTCTGGCAGTTATACTTATGTATATCTCCATGGGCTCAATGATTGGCCTGCCGGAAATCCCGTTTCTCGCAATGCACACCCATGACAAGGCTTTTGCATCGTCATTGCTTGTTTTGACAATACCGTTTCTCATTTACGGCTTCGATATCATCAAGAGCGGATTTAAGAATCTGTTCCATCGCACGCCGAACATGGACACACTTGTTACTCTCGGCGTTCTGACGAGCCTTGTTTACAGCATTTTCTCCGTTGTGATGATATTCACGGGGCACCATCATTATATCCACAAGCTCTATTTTGAATCGGCGGCAATCGTCATCTACTTCATAAAGCTCGGCCGATATATTGATTCGGTCAGCAAGGACAAGACAAAGGAAGCGATCCAAAGCCTTGTTCAGATCACGCCGAAGGATGCGGTTATCAAAACCGCCGAGGGTGAAAAGAAAGTCACGATTGACGAGATTCAAAAGGGCGACACGGTTGTTTGCAAGCCCGGCGAAAGAATCGCCGTTGACGGCACGATAACTTTCGGCAAAACTCACCTTGACGAATCGTTCATTACGGGAGAGAGCAAGCCGGCCGCAAAGGAAATCGGCGCAAGAGTTATTGCAGGAAGTATCAACTACGACGGCTATATCGAATACTCCGCTGAGCGAATCGGTAAGGAATCTACCATTTCCGAGATCGTTCACATCGTCACAGAGGCCTCGTCGGCCAAAATTCCTCTGGCACGAATTGCCGACAGGATAAGCTCCTACTTTGTTCCGACGATTATCGGAATCGCAATTCTCAGCTTCGTCGGCTATCTTTTCGCAGGTCAGGGCTTTAATGCCGCACTTAACACGTTCGTAACGGTTCTTGTCGTTGCCTGCCCGTGCAGCTTAGGTCTCGCAACTCCGCTTGCAATCGTCGTATCCGAGGGTCGCTGCGCCAAGAACGGTATACTCATCAAAAAGGGTGATGTTCTCGAAGCAGCTTCGAAAATCAACAAGGTTGTGTTCGACAAAACAGGTACTCTCACCTACGGCAATCTCAAAATATCACGAATCGTTGACTGCGGCAAGATGCCCGAAAAGGACATTATGAGCCTCGTCTGCTCGGCCGAAGCGAAGTCGAGCCACCCGATATCCAAGGCATTTGCCGAGTACGCAAAGGAAAACGCAATCGCTCTCAGCGAGCCGGAGCAGTTTGAAAACATCGACGGTATGGGAATCCGCACCGTTATCGGCGGCAAGCCGTACTATTTCGGTAATGCAAAGCTGCTCGCAAAATACGGCATTAAGAACGACCGTCTTGACGACGCAAACGCCCTCGCCGACGAGGGCAACACCCTTGTTTATGTTGCCGACGAAAAGCAGATACTTTCAATCATCGGCATCAACGATGTTATCAGGGATAACGTTGACGGACTTATCAGAATGCTTCACAACTTCAATATTGAGCCGATAATGCTCACAGGTGATAACGAGCAGACAGCGAAGAAAATCGCAGCTCAGGCGGGCATAAAGCACGTTATTTCAGGCGTTCTGCCTGCCGAAAAGGGCAACGTAATAAAGGAGCTTAAGGCCGAGGGAGACAAGGTCATGATGATCGGCGACGGCATCAACGACTCTCCTGCCCTTGCACTGAGCGATATCGGTGTCAGCGTCAACA
>CALBHM010000304.1 GCA_937892835.1 uncultured Ruminococcus sp.
GTTTCCTCTTTCTTCATCGCAAGGAACACCGCCGGAACATCTCTTTTAAGCTTTTTCAATTTATCTTTCATGCAAAAATCACCTTAATCTTAAGCTATATATTTCTGCATTTTTTTCGACCTCTCCTGTCAAAAGAAGAGGCCGAGTCATTTTTATTCAATTTCCTTTAGCGTCTCAGCCATATTAATTCGATCTATCTTATATCTGATCGGCAGTGACGAAATGAACGATATCAATGAAATAATAGCAATCGTTACAAAATAGCTCCACCATGCAATCGAGCTGCTGTAAACGATATTGTCAACCGAAATGAATCCGACAAGAACCTTGTGAAGGAAGATTCCGGCAATCAATCCGATTACAACTCCGTAAACCGTCGAAATCACACTTTCACGAATAACATACATCAAAACCTCGTGATCGCTCAGACCGATAACCTTAATGTTGGCAATCTCCCTTGTTCGCTCGCTGAGATTGACATTGGAGTTTGTGTACATAACTATCAACGCAAGCAGACACGCAGAAAGAACAAACATCATAACGACCGCAAGAATTCGGCTTATGGAAACGTCAACGGAGCTTGCCATCTCGGAAGCGGTTGATGCGCCGGTTACAATATCCTCCTTGAGAAAATCGGAAGCAAGATTTTTTATATCCTGCTCATCAACATATGGCTTGGCAGCAACAATTATATACTTGCGCTGCGGCTCCGAGCCGAATACATTTTCATAGGTTTCATCGGTCATATAAACATAATGATTGGTGTAGTTCGTAACGATTCCGCTGACCGTTGCGCTTCGCTTTACGCCGTCCGACGAGGACAAATACACCTTGCTGCCAACCTTTATTCCGAGATCCTGTGCCATCTGATTTGTTATGATCGCCTTGCCTTTGCCAAAATCAAGGCTGCCGGCAGTCAATTTGAAATTTGCATAGTTCGAAATTTCTTCGATGTTTTTCATTGTGATAATGCTGACCGTGCGCTTAACCTGTGCAGTCTCATCGGCAGAGGCAAATGCACTTCGGTTGCAGAAAAGCGTTGCGCTCTGAGTTCGCTGGTCACTCTGAATTTTCTTGAGTACCTTTGCGTCGTCCTGCTGAGGAGTTCTGAGAACGAACATTATATCATACTTAAATATTCCGTCATCGGCATACTGTGCACCGGAAACCGCTGTTGTCGAGTTAATCAATCCGAGCGACGAAAGAATCAAAGCGGTGCAGCACGCAATACCGAGTGCGCCGGCTGTTACTCTCTCCCTGCTTCGTGAAATCGTTCTTGCAACGACGATCATTCCGTAGCTCATTTTTCCCCAAAGGCCGGGGATTTTCTCAAATATATGTCGGCGGTTATACGCGATGTTTTTCGGTCTCATCAAAATCGCCGGGTTGTGCCTTATTTCATGAATGACGGCAATCAACGTCGCCGTAACAACCATTATAAACGAAAGCGCAATTCCGAAGAAAACATAATTTGCAAGAAAAACAGTGCCGACATTCGGAACGCTGTAGGTCATGTTGTAAATTGAGCAGATTACAAACGGCAGCACGCATGTACCCATAACGGTTCCGATGAAAATTCCTATTATCCATGCGAGCAAGGCATAAAGAAGAAACTTGCAGGCAATGGAAAGATTTGAATATCCGAACGCCTTCAAAACGCCTATTTCTTTTCTTTCTTCCTCAACGTTCTTTATCATGATAACGAGACAAGCTATCATAGCCGTAAGGAAAAACACAATCGGAAAAACAGTCGACATTGACTTGATATTTTCAAGGCTGACCGCTAAGCTTCTCATTCCGGTGAAATCGTTTCTCGGGATTGCATTCCACCTGAGATTGGCAAGATTGCTGAGCGTTGTCTGATAATTACGCAGCTCACCGTTCAACGTATCGGTTTTGCTGTCGATATCGTTTTTCAGCTCCGTGTATTCATCATCAACCGTTCCGTAGCGGCTTTTGGCAACCTTTAGGTCATACTCGGCCTTTGAGATTTCTATCGAGCTGTTCCTTGCGGCAAGCGTATAGCTGATTTGAGCCTCGGTAACACGTCTTTTAAGCGTTTCAAGCTCCTCAGCTTCGCTTTCGACGCTTGCAATGAGCTTTGTCAAGCTGCTCTGACCCTTTGTCAGCTCATTCATTGAAGACGCATATTTTGAAAGCGTAGCCGAATCAGCATCATAATTTTTCTTGGCGGAATTATAATTTGTCGCAGCGTTAGAACATTCGGTTTTCAGAATATCTCTCTGCGATTTTGCTGTTGAAAGTGCCGTTCTTTCATTTGAAAGCGCAAGCGAATAATTTTTCTTTTCGGTTTCCTTTTTCGCCTTTTCGGACTTTGCCGACGCAAGCTGAGACTGTGCGTTTTCAAGCTCGGTCTTTCTCGAAGTCAACTCCTTTTGAGCAGTTGAAAGGTCGCTGTTGAGCTTTGTCCTTTTGCTCAATGCAGAAAGCTTTTCTTCATTCGTCGCTGAAGAATCGGAAATAATATCATTCTGCTTTTTGATGTCCGCTTTGATACCGTCAACAACGGAATTCTGATAATCAACACGCTGACTGTAATAGCTCATGTTCGAGTTGATTGACGAAATCGTCTTATCAAGCTCTTCTATCTCGGATGTCAGCTTTGAAATTTTCGTTTCATAGCTTGAAATATTGCTTTCATGACGAGCTATCTCGGCATTTTTTGCGTCAAGCTCGCTTTTTTTGCTTTGATAATCGCCCTCAAGCGAATCCAATTCCGTCTTAGCCGCAGTGTGCTTTTTATTAAGATCGTCATAGAGCTTTTTCAGCTCGCTGTAGCCCTTTATTTCAGAGCTTTGACTGTCTCTCGATTTAACATGTGCATCATAGCTTTTCTGAACAGTTGAAAGCCGACTTTCAAGACTGCTCAGTGTTGATGCGGCGGATTTTGTTTTGCTTTCATTTGAGGATTTTAAATTTTTGAGTATCTTATCCTCGCTGTCAACATATTCCTTAAACTCTTTAATTGACGCCTCTTTTTCTTCAAGCTGCTTGCTGCTCGTTTCGGAAAAAGCTTTTATCTCCGATTCTTTGTCCTTTATCTTCTGCGTGTACTCATTTTTCAATTCGACAAGCTTTGAATCAATAGCGTCCTTGGATATTTCTCCGATTTGCTCGGCTATAAGGTTGGCACGGTCCGAATATTTATCCGAAAAAGTATCCAAAGCATCGGAATACTTCATTTTAACGGCAAGCGCATTAACCTCGCTTGATGAAAAAGCCTCGGGCAAAACATAAATATAAGAATCAAGGCTGCCGGAACCGAGCTTTGTCTGTCCTCTGTCCAAGGAAATATAAATCGGCGACGTAACCGTTCCGACTATAACAAATTTATTGTTCTCTAAAGAAACACCGGCGGTGCTATCGGCATCGGTTATGTTCAGCGTCTTTCCGATCTCGATATCGTCATAGAGCTCCGCTGATTTTTCGTCAACAACGCACTCCCCGACCTTTTCGGGCAATCTGCCCTCCTTAAGATCAAGACGGTTCAAAAATGTTGGATCATCCTCCCCTTGAAGAAACTGCTTTTCCTTTTCGACATCAAGAGAGCTTATTCTCAAAACAAGCTCTGTACCGTTTTTATTAACAAGCGTTTCTCTGCCAAGGGTTGCATAGCCGTCAATGTATCTTGACGACATAACCTGAGTAACATTCTTTATATTTTTTATTTTCTCAATATCTTCGTTCGTGAAAGGAATTGACGATGAAACATAAACATCCATCAGATTATTCCTGTCAAAATACTCGTTCGACTCATAGTTCATAGCCGGACTTGCCGAGTTTATTCCGACATAAAAGCTCATTCCCATCGCAATAATTATTGCGACCGAGAGGAAACGGAGCTTGTTGGCGGCAATGGAACGAAGAGCTTCCTTAATGAGGGTTTTCGTCATTACCACTCTATCCTTTCAACCGGCATCGGCGTATCATTAATTTCGATTTTGCTGATTTTGCCGCTTTTCATCGAAATAATTCGATCTGCTATCGGTGCGATCGCATGATTATGGGTTATTATTACTACCGTCATTTTCATAATTTCAGAAACCTTTTTGATAAGCTTCAAGACCTGGATTCCGGTCTCATAGTCGAGCGCACCTGTCGGCTCATCACAAAGAAGAAGCTTGGGCTTTTTTACCAATGCTCTTGCAATCGCAACTCGCTGCTGTTCGCCGCCCGAAAGCTGCGACGGAAAAAGAGTAGCTCTTTTCTCCAATCCGACAAGCCTCAATAGAGCCATACAGTCAACCGCCTTGTCGCTGAGGTTGGCAACCAGTTCAAGATTCTCGACCGCAGTGAGATTCGGCACAAGATTGTACGACTGAAAAATAAATCCGACCTCCTGCCTGCGATAGAGCATCAGCATACGCTTTCCAAAATCGGTTATTATTTTGTCATCGACGGCAATCTGTCCGTCCGAGCATCTGTCCATTCCGCCCAAGACATTGAGAAGTGTGGTTTTTCCTGCACCGCTCGGGCCGACAACAACGCAAAGCTCGCCCTGTTCTATTGAAAAGCTGACCCCGTCCAGAGCATTTACTGTCTCCGAACCGGATTTATATCTTTTATATACATCAGCAAATTCTATATAACCCATAATACACCGCCTTTTCGGCATTATAAAAATAATCCATAATAATTATACAACACATAGCCACTGTTTGCAAGAAATAACTTATTTCTGTATAAAAAATTTTTATACAAATCCTAACTTGTGAACAAAAATACTTCTTTTATTTGCGTCATTACGGTACAGTTTTGAAAATTTTCCTTGATTTTCATCTATAAATACACTATAATGTATTTATAATTTACAAACGTATAATTCTCTAAGGAGGACTCTTAATGAAAACGTTCAAAAAAGTCTTGGCTCTTGTTCTTGTTGCCGTGCTTTGCTTTGCACTCGCTTCATGCAGCATGGTTGATGACACCGACATTACAAAGGATAACATCAAAATCGGTGTTGTGCTTCCCGGACAGCGTGACGATGCGGATGATTATGTTCCCGACCTTTCAACTCTTCAGTGCATTTCTGCCATTAACGACCTTGTTTCTTTCAACGCAGGTATAAACAATGACAGATTCCGCTACGTTGAAAACGTCGATCCTTCGGACGAACAGGCATCATACGATGCTATTCATTCTCTTACAAACCAGGAATGTTCAATAGTCTTCCTTGCAGATCCGGGATATATGAATGCCGTTAACAAGTATGTTGCAAACGCTTCCGACGAAGATGCTCAGAATTCAAAGGTTCAGTACATCGTATTTAACGGTGAGGATAACGGCAAGAATATCCATTCCTACACCGCCAATATTTCCGGTGCAGTTTATCTCTCCGGCATTGCCGCAGGCCTCAAGGCTAAGGAGCTTAAGGTTCCGAAGATAGGTTATCTTCTTCAGTCGGCAGACAACCTTGCTCTTCTCAATGCCTTTGCACTCGGTGCAGAGTCCGTTTACTCAGAGGTTAAGATTGACGCAAGAGTTTGCAAGGACGTTAAAGCTGATTGCCATACGCTCGTTGCAAACGGAAATGTTGTCATTGCTTCCGATTTCTACAGCCAGGAGATTGCCGACAACCGTGAGGATGCATTCTTCTGCGGCTTCGGCTCGGATAAGCTTGTCGATAACGAGGGCTTTATCTGTGCTCCCCGTTATGACTTCGCCCAGTACTACCTCAACACCATAAACGAGGTAATTGACTACGATAACGTTGAGTACGATAAGGACGGTAAGGAAATCGACAAATCCAACGCACTTCCCGAAATCCCGGCTTACACCGGCGACTACAAGGGCGGCGCAACATACCTTTCAAGACTCGGTGCAGCAGCTGCCCCCGGCACACAGGAAGCAGTTGACAGTGCAGAATCAATGATTCTCAACGGTACGCTCTCTCAGAAAGTCAGCGCAACCGTTCCTGTTGCAGGCATTACACTTGCAAAATAAAATTGTATAAAAATCAAGACGGAGGTCATTTTGATCTCCGTCTTTTCTTACGCTTTATCAGGTTAAATTTTGTACTCGTTTTTTACGTTGCCGTCAAAGTCTTTCCAAAGGAATTCGCCGCTTTCAAGTATCATATATCCGTGATGGCTGTTCTCCTTCGGGATCGAAACCGAACCCGGGTTCATATAAACATAGGTTTCGTGTTCAACACATTTCGGCACATGGGTATGTCCGTGGAGGAGCACATCTCCCCTCTTCATCGGCGGCACGTTGCTTTCATTATAGACATGACCGTGAGTAAGATATATCATTTTCTTGCATAAATCGAGCAAAGCATAATCGGCAAGAACAGGAAATTCAAGCACCATTTGGTCAACCTCGGCCTCACAATTACCTCTGACACAAAGAATTTCATCTTTCATTTCGTTAAGCATTGCAATAACCTTTTTGGGCGCATATTCGTCCGGCAAATCATTTCTCGGGCCGTGATAAAGCACATCGCCCAAAAGAATAAGCCTATCCGCCTTCTCTTCTTTATACTTCTCAATAAGCCTGCGGCACCAATACGCACTGCCGTGAATATCCGAAGCAATCATCCATTTCATAGCTCACATCTCCTCTCCAAACGTTTCTCTTTTAGCTTTCACAAGCTCCTCGATAAACATATTGTCAATCTCGGACAGCATGTAATCTTTTCGATGAATAAGAACATCCTTGTAAACTCTTTTGTTGTCCCTGCAATATTTTTGAACAAGGCCATAACGTTCAAGCAACGGCTGAGGAATCGGCGATGACCACATAAAGGTCTCATGATTCTCGGCAAGCAATTCGAATTGACTTGCACGCTCAAAGACAAGAATCTTCCTGTCGGAATTGTCGGGAAGCTCTTCCTTTTTGACCTCCGAAAACGGTAGCGACGGCACATACGGGTCGGCGTGCGCAATCATAACAAGATCACGCAAATCGTCGTATGTCACCTCGTCCTTTTGTGCAAGCGGACTGTCCTTGTGAAAAAGAAGCTTGTAGCGGAACTCTGTTATCAGCTCATACTCCAATCCCTTTTCATCCATCATATTTTTATAGTATTTATCAAAGCTTTCGGCATAGCGAACTATTCCGAGCTTGAATTCATCGTTGAGCAAATTTTTAATTGCACGCAGGGCGTTTGTTTCCTTATAAAAAAGCTCCGCATCCGTCCCCTTTTTGATAAGCTTTGAAAATTTGGCGAAAGCGTCGGCAATATAGCTTGCTCTCGGAACAGAGATTGAAAACTGAGTTTTTGCGGCATGGTCACCGCTGAACATATTTTCAATCGCATTAACCTGCTTCAATACTGTCTTTGCATAGCGGACAAAAACCTCGCCGTCGGGTGTCGGAAACATTCCTTTGGCGCTTCTTTCGAAAAGCGTCACCCCAAGACTTGCCTCCAAATCCTTTATGGCTCGGCTAAGAGCAGACTGACCGACAAAAAGCTTTTCGGCCGCCTTGTTAATAGACTTTGTCTCCGCTATTTCTACAGCATATTTCATGTGTAACAGGTTCATACCCCAGCCTCCGTTTGCTTTGCAATATTTATAGTATATCATAAAAAGCGCTTTTTTCAATAGAAAGAGCGGCAAAGAAATAAAAATCGCAGCAAAAAACTTTCGATAAAGCTGCGCTGGCAACATAAGCCTTGACAAATCAAAATTCATATCATATAATAAAAATGCAAAGGGTGGCACTACCGATAGACGGTTACGCCCTCGTAACAAGTTTACAGAAATAAACCGCTACTTTTGGACGAGGGGCGGTTATTTCTTTTTATATGCAAGAACCGCAACGAATACCGTTACAAGTCCGATAATTACAAGTGCGAAAGTAAATAGGTTTTCGTATGTAACATATTGCATAATATCACCCCCTTGCGAGGGCAAAGAGTGTAACCGCCTACCGCATTGGTAGTGCCACGAAAGCATTATATATAACATTGTTTGGATTGTCAATATTCGACTTTTTTCGATGCAATAAAAATTTTCCGAAATTATTCAAAAGTTGTTGCATTTTTTATTGTTTTATAGTATAATATATCCTGTCGAACATTTGTACGGATACGGAGTGTGATTATTAATGGCTGATAAACAAAAAGCTCTTGAAACAGCTATCGCTCAGCTTGAAAAACAATACGGAAAAGGAACAGTTATGCGTTTGGGACAGAATGTTGCCATGAACGTTGAGGCTATCTCAACAGGTTCAATGGCTCTTGATGTCGCAACAGGTATCGGCGGACTTCCCAAGGGCAGAATTGTCGAAATATACGGACCGGAATCTTCCGGTAAAACTACACTTGCACTGCATGCGGTCGCCGAGGCTCAGAAAGCCGGCGGCGAAGCTGCTTTCATCGACGCAGAGCATGCGCTTGACCCTGTTTACGCCGCGAACCTCGGTGTAGATGTCGATTCATTGCTTGTTTCTCAGCCGGATAACGGTGAACAGGCTCTTGAAATTGCCGAAGCTCTTGTGCGCTCGGGTGCGATTGACATTGTTGTCGTCGACTCGGTTGCCGCACTTGTTCCTCGCTCGGAAATCGAGGGTGAAATGGGTGATTCCCACGTCGGTCAGCACGCAAGACTTATGTCACAGGCTCTCAGAAAGCTCGCAGGCGCAATCAACAAGTCGAATACAATCATTATTTTCATAAATCAGCTCCGTGAGAAAATCGGTGTTATGTACGGCAATCCCGAAACAACAACCGGCGGCCGTGCGCTTAAGTTCTACGCTTCAATGCGTATGGATGTCAGAAAAGCCGAGACGATTAAGGGTGCAAACGGCGAATTTGTAGGTTCAAGAACACGAGTTAAAATCGTAAAGAACAAGGTTGCTCCCCCGTTCAAGGAGGCCGAATTCGATATCATTTACGGCGAGGGAATTTCCAAGGTCGGCGAGCTTCTTGATATTGCCGTCGCAATGGATATTATTCACAAGAGCGGCGCATGGTTCTCTTACGGCGACTCACGTCTCGGACAGGGTCGTGAAAATGTTAAGGAGCTTCTGAAGAACGATCAGGCTCTTTATGACGAGATTAAAGCAAAGGTATATGCCGATAAGGACAAAATGCTTCAGGCGTGCAAGTCCGGCTCTACAAA
>CALBHM010000305.1 GCA_937892835.1 uncultured Ruminococcus sp.
TGAAAACGGTACTGTATGCGACAAAAGCACCAAGCTGTCAGAAGCGGATAAAGAGGGATATGCCTTTGTAAGCGCAGAAAACGACATAAATGTATATATGCCCGAACAGCTCGACAGCGAAACAGGTATTATAGTTAAAAGCGACGAATATACTATAGAAATGTCACCTGTCGATTCGGATAAAGCAGATGTATCGGATATTATAACCGAAACAGAAAACAAATATGACGAACACGATATTGTTGAATATGCTGATGTTTTCGGTGATGATACAACCATAGAATACAGCGCACAGCTCAACGGTGTAAAAGAAAATATCATACTTGACCGATACAACGGAAAGAACGAATTTTCTTTCGATGTTGATACAAACGGTCTTAGCCTTAAAGATGAGGGCGGCTATTTTTCAATCGTTGACGACGAAAAGGAAGAGATAGTCGGTACTGTCAGCGAGGTAATACTGTTTGACAGTTCAAACGGCGAAAATACAATAGTACCGCAGGGATATGTTACGGGATATACGGCAGTAAAAAATGCCGATGGCAACTATACGATAACTATTACTCTTGACAATGAATGGCTGAAGAACGAAGCAGTATATCCGGTTACAATAGACCCGACCATAAAAATCAGCTCCAGCGGCAGCGGAAGTTCAAAAACGATACTTGACGCGCCTTTATACAGCAAGAAAAGTACAACAAATTTCGGCTCTTATTCCATAGGAACGGTAGGCTATCAGGACAGCACATACGGTGCAGGCAGACTTATTATGCGCTTCCCCGGACTTGACAGCAACGCGACATATAAGAGCCTTAAAGCAAACGAAATTGAAAGTTGGGCTGAAACAACGCCTACATACGCAAATACAAGTGCAAGCGGCTCTGTAATGAGTACAACTAAAATATCCAAAAGCGGTACTTGTACATTTGATTTTACTACTATGGCAATAACAAGCAAATATTCCGGATATGACATAAAAAAGGGTATAGTTATAACCAATGCGAACGAAACCAATGCGTCACTGCGCCGTTCTTTCTATATGACAGAGTACAGCAGTTCTAAGCCGAGAGTTGTTGTTGAATGGAATCCTGTTATCGATGGTATGGCGTATGTGTTTAAGACAAGCGGCAATTTTTGCCTCTCGAAAAACGGAAGCAAGCTTTATGAGCAACCAATAGAGTTAAATGAGGGAAATCAATATTATAAGTCCAATCAGATTTTGATAGTGAAAAAGTCATTAACAGGAGGATATGTAGTTTATAATGTTCCTACAGATTCTGACAATACAAAGAATGCAATTTGCGAAACTTCTAATGGGGGGTTATCCGTTGCAAAATGTTCTTCAGAAACTAATTTATATTTCTGTTGGAACTTTGTTAAAGTAAACAACTATCAATTTGCATTGCAAAACAAGTATAGCGGCAAATGGATTTATTTGGAAGATAAAGCTAATGATATTTTTGGTTTGACAACAGATAGCACAAAACGTGCACTGTTCAAAAAAGTTCAGAATACAAGTGAAGAATACAAAGGAAGTTATGCAAATCAAACAGGTTTATATAAATTAAATATCATATTCGATGTGCTATCAGATTACAATAATTATGCAGATTCAGCAAAATCTTGGAATAATATAAGTCGTAATATATCTGTCTATGCATACCCGCCTGGAGTTAGTCCAACTAGCGGATTAAATGTTCATGTAGCGCATATAAATATGTCTAAAACTCCGATAGAACATCTCAAACCCACTTTTGCAAAATTTATCCCTAACTCGTCAAGCACTAAATTTTTAACTAAAAAAACGGATATTGATAACGAAATGAATAAAAATTGGAATAAAGGTGTAATTTTTTTAAATACCGATTCGGGAGGATTCTTTTCACAAAGTTTAGATTATCAAAAAACTGCTATTATTCATGAAGTTGGTCATGCACTTAAATTATATCATACTGATGTTCCTCATAACGGATATTTCGATCTTTTAAATGCATATTCAGTAATGAGGACATATAAAATAGACCAAGCTCCTACAATAACGTCTTATGACAAATCTTTATTAATTAAAAAATGGAGGGAAATGCCATGAAAAAACTAACAAAAACAACAGCACTCATCTTATCCGCACTTATCCTATTCGGCTGTACAAGTAACTCTGCAAATGGCAGTATAGGCGATACCACACCGCCGAACGAGAGTTCGACCACGGACAGTAAAAATGAAAGTAAAGCTGAAAGCTCGGCTACTGAAAACAGCGCAGCTATTGAACTTAGCAACGAAAAAGACGGCTTTATAAAAGATAGCAAAGGATATTTATCTTTTTCCTATGAAAAAGATAAATATCAGGTTAATTCTGTATCAATATATTCTGAACGCGAAGCGGTTGATGATATTTATGTTTATCCGACAAATCCGATTCCGAATAACATCATATTCGGCACGTTATACTGGCCGGTTGCAATCAAGTGCCGAATAGCGGGCGAAAGCTTGTATTTTTCTGAGAAAAACAAGTGCGGCGATGTTACGGTAAAATCCTCTGAATACAGCAAAAGCGGACAAGAGTATATTGATAAAATTTCTAAGCTTGACAATATGAATGCAAGTAATGATTATATGCTGGGCGTTTATACTCCTGTTATCGTTGAGGAAATAATCGATACATTTTCGTATCATCCGGATTTTAAAGTCGGCGACATTATTTATATTCAAGAAGATTACAATATCACCCGCGACTTATATAGCTATTATAAACTTAAAAATCAGGACACATTAAAGTTTTTGCAGGATAAATTAGATGAGTTGCAAAATGAAATAGATAATGAATTAAAAAATGGCGATAAAGCCAATGAAAAATATATAACCGAAATGCAGGCTCAAGTTAAAAAATATCAGCAAATGGAGAGCGAGTACAAGGCATACTATAAGTTTGTTGAAGAAAGCGACACTCCGGTATTGAATTTAAGCGTAGGATTTCCTATGCAAAAAGACAAATCATATTTTGCCTATGTGAACTCAACCAAAATC
>CALBHM010000306.1 GCA_937892835.1 uncultured Ruminococcus sp.
TTCTTATCAAACGACGCAAGAAAGAATTCGGACTTTACAACATTCTCGGAATGGATAAGCGCAACCTGAGCAAAGTTCTCTTCTGGGAGACGCTCATAATCGCAGTTATTTCCCTCGTTATCGGTCTTGCGGCAGGTATTGCCTTCTCAAAGCTTGCCGAGCTTATCTTCCTGAGACTTCTCAAATGCGATGTGACGTTCAATCTTTCGATTTGCCCCCAGGGTCTCGGACTTTGTGCGGCTGTATTCACGGTAATTTATATTCTTCTTTTCTTCAATTCGCTTCGTCAGGTTCAGTTCTCAAGTGCAATTTCGCTTGTTAAGAGCGAGCAAACCGGCGAAAAGCCGCCTAAGGGCAACTGGGTTTTAGGCATTCTCGGAGTTCTTCTCCTCGGCGTTGCTTACTACCTTGCTCTGAGCATCAAGGAACCGCTTCAGGCAATGCTACTCTTCTTCGTAGCCGTCATTATGGTTATTATCGGAACATATCTTATCATGATATCAGGCTCTGTTCTTTTCTGCCGCCTTTTGCAGAAGAACAAGAAGTATTACTACAAATCGAACCACTTTGTTTCCGTTTCCTCAATGGTTTACAGAATGAAGCGCAACGGTGCAGGTCTTGCTTCAATCTGCATTCTCGCAACAATGGTTCTCGTTATGATTTCATCAACGACAAGCCTTTATTTCGGCGAGGAGGATGCTCTCGCAAGCCGATATCCTCGAGAGATCAACATAAGCTTTACAAGCCTTGACACTCAGATTTACAAGGACGGACAAATTAATAGAATCCGTTCAGAGATGGACGAAATTGCAAAGAAGCATAACGCAGACGTCCATAATTCCCTCACATACCTCGCAGGCGTGCTCTCAGGCATGGTAACCGACGGAAATGTTGAAACGGACGTCAGAAATGTTTACAGCGGTGCCGTTGATTATAACAAGGTGTTTCAGTTCAACTTTGTTTCCGTTGATGATTACAACAAGATTATGGGAACGGATTACAAGCTCAAAGACGGCGAAGCAATGGTTTACCTTTTCAGAAAGGATTCAAACTTCCATGGTGACAAGCTTTCATTCAACGGAGGTCAAAGCTTTAAAATTGTCAGATATCTTGATAATTTCATCAGCCAGTCCGATGCTGCTATGACGATCGTTCCGACAATGGCTGTTTTCGTAAATGACCTTGACAAGGCAAC
>CALBHM010000307.1 GCA_937892835.1 uncultured Ruminococcus sp.
GCGTTCATGGTCGGCTTTCCGCCATAAGAAATGAGAATGTTAATGATTCTTTCAATATACGGTTCAAGCACGGTCAGCGTTTGCTCTCTGATTGCCCAGCGAACCGTTCTGTGAATATGTCCGTCATATTTTGCTCTGAATTCTCTCGTGCTCAGTTTGACATATTCAAAGAATCGAAGCAAAGCACGATATGGTCGCTGCTCGGCTTCACTTGCGATTTTTTCAAAATCAACTTCATAAGGTGCAAAGAAATTGTTCAGCACATCTTCGAAAAGCTCATCTTTGGATTTATAGTAATAGTAAAATGCGCCGACGTCGGCACCGACCTCTTTCATGATTTCACGAATACCTGTTCCGTCAAAGCCTTTTTCAAAAAACAGGCGACTTCCAACTTCAATTATTCTGTTTTTTGTGCCGCCTTCAAACATTTGCTTCCTTGCCAAAGTCGCACCGTCCTCTCATTACTGAACATTGTTGAATAATTTGCAACGCTATTATATCTCAATAATAATCCGTTGTCAACAGCAAAATAAAAAAGGTTGCC
Organism: uncultured Ruminococcus sp.; assembly: GCA_937892835.1. GTDB lineage: Bacteria > Bacillota > Clostridia > Oscillospirales > Acutalibacteraceae > CAG-488. The sequence goes on from CALBHM010000307.1 coordinate 545, forward strand.
GTTTAGCACGACAACCTTATATGCTTATTGATTTTATTTGGCTTTTGGATCGGCAGGAATGAGATATGCGTTTTTGCCGAAGCCGACCTGTTTGAATATCTGATCCGATTTAGGGCTGTAAAGGTAAAAGCCTTTTTCATGCTGAGGATACATGAGAATACAAAGCCTTGCAAGAAGCGGGAAAATAAGATAAGGAAGAAATTTTCCGAATACAACGTCCCAAGTTGTGAAAGCGGAAAAGCTGCAATTAAGCAAATAACTCCATACACCGCTGCGTGTAATCTTGCTGCTCATTGTATCAAGCTGTTTTTGGGTAAGGCTCTTTTTCAGACAAACGAAGTCGTCGGTTTTGGGGTGATTATATCTGTAACCTTCAACGTTGTAATAAAGACCTCTGCCGCCTTTTATTGAATATCCGTAGGTTCCGACAGAAACGCCCTGACCCTTGGGTAGTGTATAAAGTCCGACTTTCAAATCATGATTTGTGAGGTTTACAAAATAAAGCCATGTGTGACCGGACATATAATAAAGCCTTGCCTTTTGGCAGACATAAACCGTTGCAACATATTCGTTTTCATCTGTCGCCTTTGCGTCTTCGGCAGAAACCACAAAAGCAAAGCTGCAAAACAACGTTACGATAATCATGATGACAGCCACAATTTTTTTGAACGTTTTCATTTTACCGTCTCCTCAAAAACAATCTTTGCAAAGTATAGCACTTTATGTAAAATATGTCAATTATAAAAATACGGAAGTATGCTGACGGCATACCACATCAACCGTAAAAGTAATATAATCTTAAGAAAAAGAGAGGGGACGTAATTAATCATGGAAACTCAAAACAATTTTGACCAAACACAAAACGCAAATATGAAGCCCTGCTCCTCGTGCGGAAATATGGTTTCAAAAAATGCTAAGGCTTGCCCAAACTGCGGAGCAAAAATCAAAAAGCCGATTTATAAAAGGGTATGGTTCATACTTCTGATTATCATTGCGGTAATTATAGTTATTGCTGCCTTAGCGTCGGGAGGGGAAGATTCGGATAGCGACAATCAACCGACAAGCTCAAATTCCGGAGCAGTTGTTAACGATTCGGGAGAATCAAATCTCGGTCAGAGCAAGGTGGAAATCAAGAGCTGCAAGCTAACAAAAGATTATGAAGGCAGCCCCGCCGCTCTTGTCACTTTTTCCTATACAAACAACGGTAAAGAAGCACAGGCTTTTGACTATGCCTTTATTACGCACGCTTATCAGAACGGAGTTGAAGCCGAGAAGTGCTATGTGCTTTCCGATGACGGAAATTATGACAGCAACAACAATCAGTCGAAAGAAATTAAACCGGGAGTAACTATTGATGTTATGGTTGCATATAAATTAAATGATACAACTTCGCCGGTTGAAGTTGAGGTTGGACAGTTCCTCAGTTTTGATAATACAAAAGTGACAAAGACATTCAACTTTTAATAAAATCAAAAACCGCTCACAAATTAGTGGGCGGTTTATAGGTTAGAACAGGGAAAGCAATATAAAAAATCCACATAGCAAAAAAATAATGGAAAAAATTACACGAACGGCAATTTTTGTCGAATCTTTCATTGCAGAAAAATGCTTAATTTTTCCTTGAATATCGTATGGATTACAGATCAGGCAGAACGGAACGGCAAATGAAACAATAAGGTTTATGCTTAATAAAACTGCATGCAGCAAGCCCTTGCTTGCATAAATGGATGCGACCAAAGAAAAATCCATAAAGATTATTATGAAATATATCAAAGATGCAAGGATTTTTAAAATCAATTTCTGATTTCTGAATCCCGGGAAACCGTTATCGTTTTTTAAAGTTATTTTGGGCTTTGAAAGCTCGTTTTTCAATTCATTGACACTTGAAAATCTGTCTGAAGAATCTATGGATGTGCATCGCTTAACAATTCTTTTTAATTTCCCGGTGCACATTTCTTCGTTGGGAAACTTGCCTGTCAGAAGAACATTGAGAAGCACGCCGACCGCATATATATCAGTCCTTTCATCGGTTTGTGAAAAACCGAATTGCTCGGGGGCGGCATAGCCGGCCGTGCCGAGGATATATGTATCCCTTGATGCATTTTCTTTTGATGTTCTTGCAATGCCGTAGTCAATTATCTTGACATTGCCGTCATAAGAGAGGATAATATTAGCGGCGGTTATGTCGCGGTGAATTATGCCGTTTGCATGAAGCATTTCAAGTCCGTTACATATATCAGCCGCAATGCTTAACGCTTCCTCTTCGCCGAAAATTTTTCCTTCATCAATGAAGCTTTGTATTGAGCGACCCGGAACGAACTCGGAATAGGAATAGAATGTTCCATTTTCTTCGGTAACTTTTATTACAGCCGCAAGATTTTTGTGACGGATTGTGCAAAGCTTTTTCATTATATCTGCGTTGATGTTGTCAAGTCGTTTCTTTATCATTATTTCTCCGCTTTGCATATTGCGGACGATTGCGCTGCTTTCGTTTAACTGTTTTAAATCTTCGATGTTCCATACAAAAAGTTTTTGCACAAGCTCATTCAAAAAATCACCGCCATCCATTTCAGATAGGAGTATTATAACATGAAAAAATCCACTGCGCAACTGCAAGAGATGTTGAAAAAGTGCAACAGTCTTAATGAATACCTTAAAGAGAATGAAACGAGCTTTACAACAGGTAAACCCAACGATATTTTGAATGCAGAAATAGAAAAGAGAAATTTTGCAAAGGCCGACGTGATAAGAAAATCGGGAATTGAGAGACATTATGCTTATCAAATCCTTTCCGGAAAGAAAACTCCTTCCCGAGACAAATTGTTGATGTTCTGCATCGGATTGGAAATGACGGCCGAGGAAACGCAGCATTTTTTACTTGAATGTTCCGCTCCGATTCTTTATGCAAAAAACAAGAGAGACAACGTGATTTTATTTGCCTTTGAAAATAAACTGACTGTTATAGAACTCAATGAGTTACTGTACGAACTCAACCTTGAAATTTTCGAATAATTATACGAGCACTTCGATGTAAAAAATCGGAGTGCTTTTTTATATAATGTTCCGATTTACTTTAGTTTTTGGCTATGATATAATCAAATCATAACTTTGGACGGAGTGATGCTCATGGATATAAATATAAAGGAGAAGGCCTCAACTCTGCGTGATGATTTGCGCCTTTACTGGAAGAAGCCGCCAATGGGTCGGTATATGTCCTTTAAAGAAATAGTGTCGCTTGCTGTGGGCGGTCTAGGAATTCAATTCGTTGTTTTCTGTGCGCAGAACATGATAATCAGTATCGGTAATACTCTGATAAGTAACACTATCGGAATTGCACCGAAGCCGATGTATATAATATACATTCTCAGCGTTATTCTCAGCTTTCCGCTGACGGCGCTCAGAGGAAAAATTATTGACTCCTCAAAGAGCAAAAAGGGTCGCTATCGTCCGTTTATTCTTTCGATGGGTTTGCCTACGGCGATTCTTGCAATCGGATTTGTTTATATGCCATATGAACGAATGTCGATGCTTGCAAAATGTATCACTGTTTTGCTTTACAATATCGGCTTGCAATTTTTTTATATGTTTTATTACGACGTTGATCAAAGTATCATCAACGTTCTTTCACCGAATACATTTGAGCGCAGCGACGTAACATCAATCAAGTCAGTTGTTAATTCGCTTGCACCGACATTGGGCAATGTGCTTCTCCCGCTTGTTGCAAGGGCAATCACCGGCGAAAATACGCTTGTCGATATCAGGATTTACAGGACATTTTATCCTCCCATGATCATATTCGGATTTATCCTCGGACTGCTTGTTTATTTCAACACCGAGGAAAAAATTGTTCAGGCGAAAACTCACACAGTAAAGATTAAATTTGCCGACGCATTCCGTGCCGTTGTTCGCAATAAATATTTTTGGATAATTTCTTTGGCGGGCTGGATAGGATTCCTTGAGAATGCCGTTCAGAATATTATGGACTGGCTCTACAGCTATCAGGATGCATGCAGTGCGGCCGAATATTCTCTTATCGTCACAATAAGAGGTAATGCGTCGCTTTGGCCGATGCTTTTTATTCCGTTTCTTATCCGTGTACTTGGCAAGAGAAAAATTCTTGTTGTAAGCAATATTATTAATGTAATTTTCATTATACTTATGCTGCCGATAATAAGGCTCGGAGATCCGTCGCAGATTATTTGGCCATTGATGTTCTGCTTCTTCTTTAACTACATGGCAGCATTTGCCGTAACGCTTTTGACTCCCGGCGTCAACGGAGATATAAGAGACTATCAGCAATATATAACAGGTGAGCGAATCGACGGAATGTTTGTTGCCGTCGGCGCAATAGGAAGCATAGTTACTCTTATTACAAACGCCGCTCTTCCCGAGCTTTATGACCGTTCCGGTCTTAACGAAGATGTTGCAAGAAGCCTCGGCTTTGACGGCAGCAATGTATATGAGGTTCTTTCCGACCCGTGGTATTTTAAAAACATTTGCAGCGTATTAATTATTGCCGCAACCATTGGTGCAACGCTGAATGTTATTCCGTATTTCTTCTATGACTTGACCGAGATTAAGCAAAAGGCGATGGTGACGGTTCTCAAAATCAGAGCTTTGTTTGAGGATTACGGTAACGGAGTTCTTTCCGATGCTGCTCTTGTTGAAGCGATTGATATTATCGAAGAAGCAAAGATTTATCACGATAAAAAGATTGTAAAGCCGACAAAGGACGAAATTAAAAAGGCGAAGAAAACAAAAGATAAATCAGCTGTGAAAGCGGCAAAGCAAAATTATAAAAATCAAAAAGAAGAAAACGAGAAAATAGAAATCGCTCAGTATGTTATCAAAGAGATAAACAAGTTTGACTCCGAAGCGGTTAAGGCTCAGCTGGAAGAAGCAAAGAAAATTTATTCCGCAGGACTTGAGGGACTTTACTCTCTCGAAATTCCGTCAATGAAAGAGGCAAAGGCTATGCCGAAATCCACTGAGGAGGAAAAGGATATGCGTCGCAATGCGATAAACAGAGTGCGCATGATCAAGGATTCCAAAAAGATTTTGGCAAAGAAATACGCCGACGGAATCGAAAAATTTGACGTCAGGGTTTTTGAACAGCTCTTTGAAAAGGAAGATGAGCTTGACGCTCAGATTAAAGAGGCTGTTAACGAATTGAGAGCGGCTGCTAAGGCTAAGAATAAGGTTGCCGAGAAAATAGCGAATGAAAAAATTAAGGATCTCAGAAAAAGCAGAGATGAAATTCGCAAAAAAATCAAGGCTGCAACAGATGAGAATTCAACCTACACCAGAGCAGCGAAACCGTATATTGAAGCGGAAAAGCTCTTGAAGCAAAGAGAGAATTATCTTCATTATGAGGATATAAAATCCCGCTATGAGGAATCCAAAAAGCGTAACGACGAAGAAATTCAGCGTCGAATTGCAGAGGAGGAAGAGATAAAGGCAAAGCGCAAAGAATATGCCGCAAAAGCAAAGGAACAACGCAGAAATAAAGGAGGCAAAAATGGATAAGCTTACGGTTAAGGGTACACGAATAGTCGATTCACACGGACGTGAAAGAATTTTGACGGGTCTCAACGTGTGCGATAAGGGCAGATATATCGAGGGTCAAAGACGGATTTACGGCGAGCAGTGGAATAAAGGTCTTGCAGCCGACATGAAGGCTCACGGAATGGACCTTGTACGCCTCGGAATAACATGGGATGCAATCGAGCCCGAGCCGGGTGAATACAATGAAGAATATCTTGATTTTATCGGCGGAATTCTCGATGAATGTAAGGAATCGGGAGTTTATGTTTATCTCGATATGCACCAGGATCTCTTCTCGGGCACAGAGCTCCTCTGCGGCGACGGTGCACCGAAATGGGCTACGCTGACAGGCAAATATAAATACCAGCCGACCAAAATTGTTTGGGCTGAGGGCTACTTCTGGGGCAAGGCAGTTCACAGTGCATTTGATTCTTTTTGGGACAATGCCGAGGTCAACGGTAAGGGCGTACAGGTTTGGTTTGAAGAAATGTGGACGCACATTATTGAAAAATTCGGCGATCATCCGGCGGTAATCGGTTTTGATTTCTTCAACGAACCGTTCCCCGGAAAGAGCGGCGGAAAGGTTTTTCGAGAGGTAATCGGACGTCTCGTTTCGACAACCGTTTTTGATAAAACAATATCGAAGAAAAAACTTATTGAGCTTGCAACAAAGAGCGACGACCCGGCAAGAGTGCTCGACCTTTATACAGGCAAGCACCTGAGAAAAATTACAAGCGCAGGCGACGATATCATCAAAACCTTCGACACAAAAAAGTATTTTCCGTTCATAAACAAAATGGCGAGAGCAACGAGAAAATGCGGCAACGAAAAATTTGTTTTTCTTGAAAACAGCTACTATTCCAATCTCGGAATTCCTTATTCATGTCCACGTCCGATTCTTTCGGGTAAGACAGAGAATAACGTTATTTTTTCACCGCACGCTTACGATTTTATGGTGGATACCCCATCATATAAATACGCAAGCAACGATCGTGTCGGTTCGATTTTTGCCGAGCACAGACGTTCTCAACAGCGGCTCGGAGTTCCCGTTATAGTCGGCGAATGGGGCGGCTTTACCGAGGGTGACGAATGGTTTCCGCATATTGAATTTCTGCTTGATTTGTTTGACTCGTACAAGTGGAGCAACACCTATTGGTGCTATTTCGGCGGCTTTACGGATACGGAGGTTTACCAAAAGGTTCTCACCCGTCCGCACCCCGTGGCTGTCACAGGCGAGATTGAAAGCTACGGCTATGACCGTGAAAATAAGGAGTTTCATCTCAACTTCGTTCAGCGTGAGGAGACAAAAGCAAAGACGGAAATTTTTGTTCCGTCCGTGCCGAAATATGCCGAGCTTGATGGCGAAGAAATTGAAATAAAACGAAAAGGAATTTTCAGATTTTCGACCGCACCCGGCGAGCATAGAATTAAAATTATTTTCAAATAAAAGAACAACTTTCCTGCAAAAAATTGTGGGAAAGTTGTTCTTTTATTTATTATTTTTTCTTGTGCTTCGGCTTTTTCTTTAATTCATTTTCTCCTTACCACATGTTGTCCGAGTTCTCACAAAATGCAACCATGTCCTTGATTTCAAGAACCGTACCGTCATTGAGCGTGACTGTGCCGTTCCATTTTCCGAAAACCTGGTGGCAGATGTTGCCGATGAAGATAACTCTTGACTTTGTGTAGTTGTCGTAGAACGGAGTCATCGTCATTTCAAAACGACCGTCTGACGAGGTAAATTTCCACGGCTTCATCCAGTCGTTTTCGTCTTTTTCAAGATAGATTTCACCGATTTTGTGAGCCTTGCCGTTGAGGAAAAGCGTGTTTTCCGTAGCGGCGCTCATATCGCCGAAGCCCCAGCCGATTTCAAAACCGAAAATGTCGCCGTTTTCGAGCTTGGTGCTGCCGTTGCCCCAATACCAATTGGTGTGATACGGCCAAACTCCTCGACCCCAATCGAGAACGCAGAACGAATCCGACGGGTCAAAATCAACAGTCATATCGCCGATTTTAACCGTCCCCGTTACGGGCATACAATTAATTTTTTGATTGTAATAGAACTTTTTGCTGTCTCTGTCGCCGAACGGAAGAGCCATTGCAAGGTACTCGTGGTTCGGGAACATATCCATCGAAATATCAACGGTGAAAGGTTTGCCGCCTGTGCGACCGTTGAACTTGATAGTGCGCTGAGTCTCGGTCACGTTCACGTCAAGATTAAAGCCGAGCTTGTGGCGTGAAAAGGTCTGCGGAGACATAGCCGTTTCGGAAAGGCCGAATCTGCCGAAGCTCAGAAGTCGAAGCGAGACTGCACTGTAGCTTTTGCCTGTCTGCATGTCAAAGAGCGTAACGTTTGCTGCTCCGCCGAGCGAGATATCAGCCATTGTAACCTGCATAACATAGCGGCTGTTGGAAATCTGATAGAAGTCCCATTCCTTAATGCGGGTCTTGCTTGCTTTGATCGCACTGCGGTCGTATTGATAAAGCTCGGTGAAGCAATATCCCGGCTGAGTGAGACTGCCGTCCTCTTTGAGTAGAGGTGTCGGTTCGGTGATTTTTATCTGTCCTGTTTCATCGATTGCCGAGGTGTAGAAAATTGTACTCATTGCGATAATTATCGTCAGAATAAATGAAGTTAATCTGATAACTTTATTTTTCATCGGATTTCCTCCTTCAAAAGTTCTTTTCCTTGTTTCCCTGTCATGTGCTCGATGTTTATTTTTATCATGCAAAGTATGCCGAATTCACGCTCGACCTCTGCCGGAATTCCCTCAAGGCAGTCCGGGCAGTATTTTTCCGCGAGTGCCGTTACGGAAGCTCGCATTTCATTCTCGTCTGTGAGAATTTCCGCTCTGCCGAAAGCAACAACACTCTTGAAAAGTGTGGTGTATTTTTTCTGAAGAATGTCGTCACGGTCGACGACGCAGAACGAAACCTTTGGCTCCTTTCTTATTGCGTCGAGCTTGTGTCCTGTTTTGGCGCAGTGAAGATAAATTTTACCGTCCGTATAGTAATAGTTTATCGGCACGGTATAGGGATAACCGTCATCGCCTAAAACGGCAAGAACTCCTGTTTTGCCTCGAACGAGAATTTCTTCACATTCTTCTTTGGTCAACTGTTGCTTAATTCTTCTCATTTCTCTGAACAAGAAATCGCCCCCTCATATTTTATCCTTAATGTTTCCGAAAACCTGACCGATATTGTCTCTGAAAACGAGATCGGCACTCGAGTCAAGATCGGTTTTTCCCTTGTTGATAAGCACAATGTGCGAACCGCTGAAATAACGAATGTACATCGCCGCAGGGTAAACGGCGAGCGAGGTGCCGCCGATGATGAGCAGCTCTGCTGTTGAAATTTCACTGATTGCTTTTTCGACTACACTTTCGTTGAGCGGCTCTTCATAAAGCACTACCTCGGGGCGAACAAGTCCGCCGCATTTTTCACAATGGGGAACCTTGCCCTTGAGCGCTTTCAGTTTCTCAAGCGGATAAGGCTTGCCGCACTCCATGCAATAATGAACCGCCGTCGTTCCGTGCAATTCAAGCACATTTTTGCTGCCTGCCTTTTGGTGAAGCCCGTCAATGTTTTGCGTTATGACCGATGAGAGCTTGCCTTTTTTCTCCATTTCGGCAAGGACAATGTGCGCCGTGTTCGGCTCAACGTTTATTTCGAGAAAATATTTATAATAAAAATCATAAAACACATCGGGCTTTGAAACAAAGAAGCTGTGGCTTAAAATTGTTTCGGGCGAAACGCCGTATTCACGAACGGTATTATAAAGTCCGTCCTCGCTTCGATAATCCTTAACTCCGCTTTCGGTCGAAACTCCCGCTCCGCCGAAGAAAACTGTTTTGGAAGAATTGTTTATTAGTTTGGCAAATTTCTCAAGCTTTTCATTATTCATTTAAATCACCCTTTGGTATTTTGGCAGTTATATATATTAAAATTATAGCATAATTGTAAAAAAATATCAAATGTATTGAGATTTTTCACCGAATGCGTTATAATAAATTGATTTATTGTACTCACAAAGGGGGAATTATGTGAGCGGAGAAAAAATGAACAATAAATTTCACTGGGGATTTGCACTTATCCTCGTTACAATATTTCAGGTTTTAACAGGCACCGTTGCCGTTACGGTCAACGGCTTTAACAGCACGCTTTTTGCTGTATATGCAGGCTATTTGGTGCTTGAATGGGCGTATTTTGTTGTTGCTTCGATTTTCTGCGGACAAAATAATTTTGAGCTTGAAATAATCGGATTCCTTTTTTCGGGAATCGGATTGACGAATGTCGCCACGGTCGACAACGATTATGCAATCAAGCAGGTTGTTGCTATTGCACTCGGATTGTTCCTGTTTATCTTCATGCTTGTTGTCATGAGACGAACGGATGTTGTTATGAAGCTGCGAATGCCTGTCGCTTTTGCTGCGGTTGGCTTACTCGTTGCCAACCTTGCGCTTGCAAAATATACGAACGGTGCGCTGAACTGGATTACAATCGGCGGAATGTCGATTCAGCCGTCGGAGTTCGTCAAGCTTGCATTTATATTTGTCGGTGCGGCGTCTTTGGACAAGCTTCAAAGCGCACGAAGCCTTACCAAATATCTTATTTTTTCGTTCGGCTGCGTCGGTGCGCTTTTCCTCATGAAGGATTTCGGTACGGCATTGATATTCTTCTTTACGTTTATAATTATTGCATTTATGCGCTCGGGCGACGTGAGAACCATAGCCCTTGTTTGTGTTGCGGCATTGCTCGGTGCAATAATGATTATCTATTTCAAACCTCATGTTGCCGCAAGATTTAAAGCGTACAGACATATTTGGGAGCTTATCAACGATGAGGGTATGCAGCAGACAAGAACACTTATCTACTCGGCGAGCGGCGGCCTTTTCGGACTCGGAATAGGCAAGGGAGAGCTGAGAAATGTTGTTTTCGCTTCGACCGACCTTGCCTTCGGAATGATATGCGAGGAGTGGGGCATGATCGTCGGCTTGACGATAGTCATTACATATGCTTTCATTCTTCTCTATGCAATCAAGGTCGCGAGAAATACCCGTTCGGCGTTCTATGCGATAACGGCATGTGCGGCGGCAGGACTTTTACTGTTCCAGACGAGCCTGAACATTTTCGGCGTAACGGATATTCTTCCGTTTACGGGAGTTACGCTTCCTTTTATCAGCCGAGGCGGTTCGAGCGTTATTTCCTCATGGGGCATGCTTGCACTGATTAAATCGGCGGATATAAGAACTTATCCTAAGCTTTCGCAGACTATTCTGCCTGATCATCCGCTTTATCCGCCCAATATAATGATAGGCAAGAGGGCCAAACGTAAGGTTTATGTCCCGCCTGTTGTTGAGCAGCCGGTCAGAGTGAGAGGCTCGGCGGCCGATGTTCCGGTCAGCAGAAAGAGAACAACAACGAGCAGAGGCGATGTTCCGATAAGTAAAAAGAGAACCGCTTCAGCTCAAAATTCAAAGGACATTCCGATATCACGGAAGAAATCCGGGAACGGGAGGGCTAAATAAATGAGAAATACCACAAGAAGAGCCTTTGTTCTTTATTTTGTTATAGTTGCGTTTTTCTGCGGTCTTGGATTTATGATGTATAATTTCTTCGTTCACGGCTCGGAATGGACGTCGAATCTTGTAAATCAGCATATTTATAAAAACGGTGAAATTTCCAGCGCAGGCACGATTTTTGATCGCAACGGAACAAAGCTTGTTTATTCCGAGGACGGTGTGAGAATTTACAATGACGATAGGACGATTCGCAAGGCAATGCTCCATGCAGTCGGCGACAATTCATCGTTTATCGCAACCGGTGTTCAGTATGTTTACAGCTCAAAGCTTTCCGGCTATGATTTTGTGAACGGAGTTTATAATCTAAAAAAATATAACAGAGGCAACGATATCAATCTTACTCTTGATGCCGATATATGCAAGACGGCTTATGAAGCAATGGACGGCAGAAAGGGTACTATTGCGGTTTATAATTACAAAACCGGAGCAATGGTTTGCATGGTTTCAACCCCGGCATACGATCCGGAGAATAAGCCCGATGACATTGACGATAATCCCGATGAATACGAGGGTGTTTATCTTAACCGATTTGTTTCGGGTATGTATACACCGGGTTCAATATTCAAGGTTGTAACGGCTATCAGCGCGATTGAGAATATCCCGGATATCTATTCACAGACCTTTGAATGTACGGGCGAATATGCAACCGGCGACGGCAAAATCATATGTAGCGGCGTTCACGGTACGGTTGACTTTGAAGAGGCTCTGAATCATTCATGCAATGTAGCTTTTGCGCAGATTGCAATTCAACTCGGTCAGTCAAAGCTCATGCAGACTGCGGGCGAGCTTGGTTTCAATACAAAAGAGGATATGGATCAGATAACAGTTTCGGCAAGTAAGTTTGATGTCAGCAAAACGACAAAAACCGATCTCGGCTGGGCAGGTATCGGCCAGTATACAACAATGGTAAATCCTTACCATATGCTTACAATTATGGGTGCGATTGCCAACAACGGAGTGGCGACAAAACCTTATTTCGTTCAAAACATGGTATCGCCCGACGGCAAGGTTGACGTTATCGGAAAAACCGCTGTAAATAAGACCGTAAATGTAACGCCTGAGATTGCGGCGCAGATGAAAAAGCTTTTGCGTTCAAACGTTGTGAATTATTACTCCGATTCAACTTTCCCCGGACTTCAGATGTGCGGAAAAACGGGAACGGCGGAGGTAGAGGGCGGTTCACATGCTTGGTTCGTCGGTTTCTCTCAGCGAGAGGATACACCGTATGCCGTTGTTTGCGTCGTTGAAAAATCCGGTTCGGGACTCTCTGTTGCCGGCGAAGTGGTTAATGAAGTTATGCAAGAGGTTTGCAACTGACACAATATGTTGTGAGCAAAAAAACAAAGTATACTAAAACAAAAAAATAATCAAAAAATTTTTATGAAAAAGTAAACATATTTCCGAAAAGGAACTATAAAAATCTTTTTCGTGCTATTATAATAAAAAAGCGGAGCGTTCACTTCGCAAAATAAAAAAGCATGAAAATGCAAAAAACAAAAAGGAGAGATTTTTTCATGAAAAAATTCTTAGCAATTCTTCTCTCGGTTATCATGCTCTTCACGCTTGGCGTTGTAGCATTTGCCGAAGGTGAAGAAGTAACAGAGGGTATGCCCGGTGATACTCCCAAGCAGGCCGGCAAGGTTGTTTTTTCAATCCAGAATACATACATTGAGCCCTCAAAAGAGTATTCAATCCCAATCATTATGAAGTCCGATTATCTTGAGAAGGTTCCCGAAGATGCAGAGACATTCTATTTCGGATTTTCAGGCATCAACTTCTCAACAAGCGACAAAGACATCGTTGAAGTTAAGAACATCAGATTTTCAGATGAGATAGTTGCTGATGATCGTCTTGCACTTAACCAGGTAGATGCTGAGAACGCAATGGACGGCTCAATGGCTTTCAAGATTAAGAAGGCTGATTTCAGCAAGTTCTTCTCAACATCTGACGAAGGTATCGTTATCGGTTATATTGATATCGCAACAACCGAGGATGTTCCTGAGGAGTACAACAAGGACTTCGGCACAATCGTATTCTTCCCGTATTTTGATCTCTATTCAGAGGACGAGGAAGGAAATCCGAACGGCTGCGTTGCTGATCCGAATGCATCAGGCTACTCTGTAGGCTATACAGATGCAGAAGGAAACTTCACAGGTATTTTCCTTGAGGGATATGATACTGATGAAATCGTTCTTGATACAGCTTGCTTCTACCATGCACCTTATGTTCCGACATGGAAGGAAAGACTTGTAACTTGGGCTAAGGGTCAGGGCGTTATCATCTGTGGTTTCTTCATCACAGTATTCAGCTTCCTTGAAGAGCTTCTCAAGAAATAATTTTAATTGAATTATTTGAAGGACGGTTTTTGGCCGTCCTTCTTTTTTGCTTTCTTTTGAAAATTCACAAAAAATTTGCTTTATTTTGTCGACGCAATAGAGTATAATAAGTATATTGTTTTGAGAAATTCTTATGTTGGCAAGGAGACAGACCGATGGTTGACCTTATAAAAAGAAATACACCGAGAATAGCAGATCAATTTGTGCTGAAAACGATTGACTCCGATAACGGATATGATTGTTATGAAATCTATTCCGAGGATAAAAAGGTTGTGCTTGCCGGCAATTCGCCGCTGAGTCAGGCCATGGCTTATTATGACTACCTCGGAAGATATCACGGCGTTGTTATAACAAGCGGAGACTATGATATTTCAACAATCTCATCCGCGCCGCTGCCCGAGGAAAAAATCAGCCGAACGATAAAGAGAAAAATCAGGGCAATGACAAGCTATGAAGCCTTTTCACTCAGCGGAAACTTCCGTGGCTTTGACCGATGGGAAAAAGAGATTGACTTTATGGCAATGCACGGATTCAATCGTGCTCTTCAGCCGGTCGGTTTTGACGGTGTGCTTTTCAGAACACTTACGGATATCGGTATGCCCGAAAATTTTTGCCTCGAATTTTCATCGGGACCGGCATTCTTGATGAATCAGCTCACGGGTAATATTGCCGGAACGAATTCAATTAACAGCAAGGAGTACCTTGAAAGAAAAATTACCGTCGGCAAGCTTATAAGCGACCGCGAGAGAAGCCTTGGAATTGAACCGATTTTTCCTGCGGCAATTCCGAGTGTACCGTTCAGCCTGAGAAAAAAATATATTAAGATGGATATTTTTAAAGCTCCGATGTGGTACAATTTTCCGCCGATATTTTTTATCAGACCAAAGAACGCTTTCTTTTCTGTGTTCAACAAAAAATTTCTGACAATTCAGCGTGAAGCTCTCGGCGAAACGCACAGCTATATTTTTGAGGGCGTATACGAATCAGACAAAAAGGGTTACAATTCTCATTTGGCCGACCTTGGCAAGGCACTTGAAGAAATGCTCAATGAGTTTGATGAAGACGCAGTTTGTTATCTTCACACAAGCTCAATAAATGCGGACTTTTTTAAGAGCTGTTCGGGTGATAAATATATTTTCCTTGATGATTGCGAGATGAGTAAAAATTCCGATATTCTCAGCGGCAAAAAATATATTCCCGAAGTCAGCGGTAATCGCTATGGCAGGACAGGCATTTACGGAAACGTGCAAAAACTTTGCAACAATCCGTTTGCAACTTCTGAGCTTGGCGGAGCACTTTCATTTGATACGTTTGATATAAATCCGGTTTATTGTGCTGCGGCGTTAAAGGCAATCACCGCCGACGGCAGTTTTGAGCGGGACGATTTTATCAGAGAATTCTGCGTTAAGAGATATAAGACAGATTCTTTTTCGGATGATATTATTTCGCTTGTCAATCTTTGCTCGAGTGATGAATGTACAGGCTCGATTATCTGTGCCCGTCCGTGCACCAACGTTAAGCACACTGCACCATATGATACTATGAAGCGAAGCTATGATTTTCACGAGCTTTATCCGATCGCACAGAGAATTATTAACTCCGGGGATAAAAAAATTGACACAATGCGTGCCGATATTCAATCGATAGTTCGTCAATTCCTTTCGGATCTTGCGTATCCCGTTTACATCAAAGCAACGGAATTTTTCCGAGAAAAAAATGTCAGAAATTTTGAGCAGGCAAGCAACCTTTTTCTCGAAATATGCGAGGATATCGACCGACTTTTAAGAACAAGAGAAGAAACAAATTTCTGCACAAAATATGTTGAGGCCCAGGAGCTTGGCAGCAGTCAGGAAGAAAAAGAATCCTTGCAGATTAATTTCCTTCTGCTCCACACAATTTGGGGACCGTTTGACCATTCGATTCTTTACGATACGGTTTGGAACGAGTGGGGCGGCCTGGTAAAGGATTATTACGAAGCAAGATGGCATATGTACTACCGCTCGCTTGCGGCATACTTTGACAATCCGAAAAAGCTAAAGGATAATTCGAAAAAACAGCCGCTTGACCGCAACGAATACAACGGTTCATACCAGGCAAAGCGTCTCGCACTTTTTGAAAACAATTTCCTCGAGAATTATATCCCGCGCAAAAACGGAATCGGCGAAGAGGACACTGTAGAAGTAGCAAAGGAATTGCTCGAAAAATATTCAGAGGTTTATACACAGTTTTAAGGAGATCGACCATGAAAAATATTCCGAAATCAATTACAGCTCATATTGATGAGGTTGCGGAGAAATTAAAAAAATATCCGAAGCTTGAAAAGCTTTATCGCAACTGCTATCCGAACACACTTGAAACAACGGCGGAGATTCTTCCCGACGGTTCAACGTTTCTTTACACGGGCGATATCCCGGCGATGTGGCTCAGAGATTCCACTGCACAGGTTACGCATTATCTTCCGTTGACAAAGGATGATCCCGAAATTCGCTCGATTATTCGAGGACTTATTGTTCGTCAGCTGGCCTACATAAGAATCGACCCTTATGCCAACGCGTTTAATATCGAGAAGAACGGTCACGGCCATACCGACGACCTGCCGCTCAACGACCCATGGGTTTGGGAACGTAAATATGAAATCGATTCACTTTGCTATCCGTTTAGACTCGCATATCTTTATTATAAAGAATCGGGAGACAAAACAATAATTGATGAGGATTTCATCAAGACGGCAAAAACAGTCGTTGACCTTTGGATAACGGAGCAGCACCATTTTGAAAAGTCACCGTATTCTTTTCAGCGCTTTGGCTGCCGCTGGATTGATACTCTTCACAACGGCGGTATGGGCTATCCCGTCAATTTTACAGGCATGACATGGAGCGGATTCCGCCCGAGCGACGACAGCTGCACCTTCGGATATCTTATTGCTTCCAATATGTTTGCCGTTGTTGTGCTCAGGTATATTGATGAGATTTTTACGGACATGGGAATTGACGATGCGGAGTTTCTTGCGAAAGTCAGAAATCTTCGTGATGAAATCGAGTACGGAATCAATACATACGGCACTGTTCTTCATCCGAAATACGGCAGAATTTTTGCCTGCGAAACCGACGGATTCGGCAATCATGTTCTCGCCGATGATGCAAATGTACCTAGCCTGCTCAGCGCACCGTACCTCGGTTATTGCGATGTGAATGATCCTGTTTATGTCAACACAAGACGATTCATTCTCAGCGGGGATAATCCGTTCTATTACACAGGTAAAGCGGCTTCCGGAGTCGGCAGTCCGCACACGCCGCACGGCTTTATATGGCACATTGCTCTTTCGATGCAGGGTCTGACATCAACCGATTCGGAGGAGATTAAAAAGCTTATCGAAACGCTTGTTGCAACCGACGCAGACACCGGCTATATGCATGAGGGCTTCAATGCCGATGATGCGACGGATTTCACACGTCCGTGGTTTGCGTGGTCAAATTCAATCTTTGCCGAGTTTATTGAATCGGCCCTTGACAAAGGCATTATATAATGAATTCTCCGCTTAACAAAAATTAAGCGGAGAAATTTTGTTAAAGAGAGCAAAACAAACCTGATTTTTTGAAATTTCCTATTGTAATTTCACCGAAATGTATGTATAATGGTACGGTAAATTCAATGCGGACGAAAAAACAATGTATTTTGTTGCGTCTGCGGTAAATCCGTGCGCATTCGGCACACGGTGGAGGAGTTAGGAACATGCTGGGTAAATATGTTCGTATTAAGGTGACTCATCCGATCCACTCTTACAGCAATGAACAGGGCTTCACTTATGAGCTGAATTATGGCGAGGTCGAGGGAGCCAAGCAGTTCAACGCTTCTGTTAAAGGTGCATTTATTATGGGTATCAATCACCCCGTGCGCAGTTTTGACGGAAGAGTTGTTGGTATCGTCAGATATGACGGCAGTAATGAAACAGATTGGGTTGTAGCGCCGAAAAGTACAAGATTCATCAACATTGACATTGCAAACGGCATTGATTTTGCCGTAAAAAACAAGAGGCACACGCTTGATTGTCTTTATGAACGCTCCTGCGGAGCTGTTGTTTACAGAAATATCGGCGGAATGATTCGTTTCTTGCTTATCAAGAACAGGCGAAGTGCTCACTGGGGATTCCCAAAAGGACACGTCGAGCAGGGTGAAAACGATCAGCAGACGGCATATCGTGAGGTTTTGGAGGAGACGGGAATCAGAATAAACATTCATCCCGATTTTATAACCAAAAGTCAGTATACAATTCAGGGCAAGGTTGAGAAAAACGTTAACATTTTTCTTGCTTCGACTCAGGATACGCAAACGATTATTCAAAAGGAAGAAATTGAAGATTATATTTGGCTCGGATATGAAAAGGCTCTTAATAAGCTCCGATTTGAGAATGACAGAAACATTCTTTCCAAGGCTTATAAATATCTTCTGAATAAAAAAATAATAACGGAGTAAAAAAGATGACAGACCAATTAATTCAGTCTATTGTAACCTTTTTCCAGGATAAGATACCAAATGAACTTACGGTTTTTATTATTTCGGTGCTTCCGGTCCTTGAACTGAGAGGCGGTCTTATTGCCGCAAAGCTTTTGGATATGAATATTATCCGAGCATTTATTGTTTGCTATTTAGGCAACATGCTTCCTATCCCGTTTATACTTCTTTTCCTCAGGAAAATATTTGATTTGATGAGAAAATCAAAGAAGCTCGGCAAAATCGTCGGTAAACTGGAGCATAAAGCAGAAAAGCACCGCAAGACGATTGACAAATACGGTGCATGGGGTCTGTTAGTGCTTGTTGCAATTCCGTTGCCCGGAACGGGCGGCTGGACAGGCGCACTTGTTGCCGAAATTATGGATATCAAGTTTAAAAAGGCTTTGCCGATAATCGCTCTCGGTGTGCTTATAGCAGGATTTATAGTCGGAGCTTTGTTCTACGGCTTACTCGGAAACGTAATTTAATACAGCGATGCGGACAGGAATTTGACCTGTCCGTTTTTGTCTCTAATAAAATATTTTTGAATTTTTCATGAAAAATATCATTTTTCACTTTACATAACCGACGTTTTAAAGTAAAATATATATGATATATCTGATATTACAATCAGGGTAGTGGGGGTATTCAGAATGTATAAAAGAATTTTGCTTAAGCTCAGCGGCGAGGTTCTTGCCGGCGAGCAGGGTCACGGCATTGATTTCGATATGGTGACCAACGTTTGTACATACGTTAAAAAGGTTGCCGATATGGGCGTTCAGATCGGCCTTGTAGTCGGCGGAGGAAACTTCTGGCGCGGAAGAAGCAGCGGCACAATGAACCGTACCAGAGCCGATAACATGGGCATGCTTGCAACGGTTATGAATTCGCTTGCTCTTTGCGAGGCTCTCGAACAGCTCGGCGTTAAGGCAAGAGTTATGTCGGCGGTAGGTATGCAGCCGATTGCCGAGCAGTATATTGCACGTGATGCGGTCGCTCATCTCAACGACGGTGAGGTTGTTATTTTTGGTTGCGGCACAGGATGTCCGTTCTTCTCGACCGATACAACGGCGGCTCTCAGAGCGGCTGAGATTGAGGCGGATGTCATCTTTAAAGCAACAAATGTTGACGGCGTCTTTGATAAGGACCCGAACAAGTACAGTGATGCTGTCAAGTACGATACGCTCACTCATTCCGAAGTTCTCGCAAAAGGACTTAAGGTAATGGACAGCACTGCGGCCTCGCTTTGCAGGGATAATTCAATCGCAATTCTCGTTTTCAATCTTGAAGACCCCGAGAATATAATAAGAGCCGTTAAGGGCGAAAATATAGGCACACTCGTTAAAGAATAAAATATAAACAAGTTAGGAGAATTTTCATGAAAGAAGTTTACAGCAATACCAGAGAAAAAATGACAAAGACGGTTTCCGTTCTCGGCAAGGACTACGCTGCAATCAGAGCAGGCCGTGCAAACCCGGGCGTACTTGACAAAGTTCTTGTTGATTACTACGGAGTTCCGACACCAATCAATCAGATGGCTGCAATTTCTGTTTCCGAAGCTCGTATCCTTGTTATTCAGCCGTGGGATAAGTCTACTCTCACTCCGATTTACAAGGCAATTCAGGCTTCCGATATCGGTATCAATCCGCAGAATGACGGTTCCGTTATCCGTTTGACATTCCCCCAGCTTACCGAGGACAGACGTAAGGAACTTGTTAAGGACATCAAGAAGATGGCTGAGGATTCAAAGGTTGCAATTCGTTCAATTCGCCGTGACGCTATCGACAAAATCAAAAAAATGCAGAAGGCTTCCGAGATTACGGAGGATGACCTCAAAAACGGCGAGGAAGAGCTCCAGAAAATCACTGATGAATTCATCAAGGAAATTGATGCAGCCGCTTCAACAAAAGAAAAGGAAGTTATGTCAATATAATTGCGTACGCTTTGATTACTTCACAGGCAGGCTTTCACGGTCTGCCTGTTGTCAATAAAGGAGAATCCCGATGAATCCTTTGCTTTCGATAATTGTTCCGGTGTATAATCAGGAAAAGTATCTTGCGAGATGCTTGGACAGTATATTGAACCAAACATATAAAAATCTTGAAGTAGTATGTATCGACGACAAAAGCACCGATTCCACGGCTGATATTATCAATCGATATAAAATAAAGGATTCAAGAGTTATTTATTACAGAAATATCAGCAAGGGTGTTTCCTCAGCGAGAAATTTCGGCATTGAAAAATCCAAAGGTGATTATATAGGCTTTGTGGATTCGGACGATTTTGTTCAGCCGCAGATGTATGAGTTTATGCTGAAGGCGGTCACAGATAATAATTGTGAAATGGCTGCTTGCGGCTACGAGCGTGTTGATGAAGCTAATTACCGGAGCTTTGAATATCAGGCTCGTGAGTGCAAGACCTCCGAGTTTGTCGACATGTATAATTTTGAGAAAATTATAAAGAACGAAATGATTCTTTCAAGTGCATGTACAAAACTGGTTCAAAAAGAATTTTTGAAAAAATACGGACGATTCGGCAATTATACAGTGGGTGAGGACACGGTTTTCTGTGCAGGACTTTGGGCGAATTCCTCTAAGGCTGTTTTAGTTGATTTGCCGCTGTACGGATATTTTAATAATCAGCACAGTGTCCTCCATAAAAAAGTTGACACTAATAAAATCGACCTAATGCGTGCCAGGTTGGCCGCATATAAAATCTACAGAAATTATGATGAAAAAACAGCGGCGTGCTTTCTTTTCCGGAATGTCGCTCGAATGGAAAGATGCGTCAGAGAGAAAGAGCTGACGGAGAAAAGCAGCTATATTCAAATGAATAAAATTTTTATGAAATGTGTGCCGCATTTTTTGCATCTTAAAGAACTTAACCTTAAAGAAAAACTGTTTTATATTTCAAAATTCATCTCAAATTATTTCAAATATAAATTTAAAAATATTTAATCAAAGGACTTGATTGCTCTATGGAAGAAAGAAGAGTTCCTGCCCACATCGGCATAATTATGGACGGTAACGGCCGTTGGGCAAAACAGCGTGGATTATCACGTTCTGAGGGACACAAGGCAGGCGCAAAGGTGTTCAAACAAATTTGCGACTATGCCGGAGAAATCGGAATAAAAGTTATTACATTTTATGCATTCTCAACCGAGAATTGGAAGCGTCCTCCCGAGGAAGTTTCATCTCTCATGGATCTTTTCCGTGAATATATGCATGAAGCCGAGGATAGGAAAGCCGAAAATCTCCAAAAGGGCATGAGAATGCACTTTATCGGACATCGTGAGGGCATTCCTGAAGACCTTCTCAATCTTTTCGATACTTCTGAGGAGGAGTCTAAAGACGCCGACAAATATGATGTCAATATTGCCATCAATTACGGCGGCAGACTTGAAATTGTCGACGCTGTTAAGCAGCTTGGTGAAAAAATTAAATCCGGTGAGCTTGATCCGGCCGACATAACGGAATCCGACATATCGGCTCATCTCTACACAGCCGGCCAGAGCGATCCCGATTTGATTATTCGTCCCAGTGGCGAATATCGTCTCTCAAACTTTCTCACCTGGCAGTCGGCATATTCCGAGCTTTGGTTCTCCGACATTCTTTGGCCGGACTTCACTCCTGCCGATCTCGACAAGGCGATAGACGACTATAATAAGCGCAACCGTCGTTTTGGCGGCGTTTGAGATTGGTTAATTTTCTCCACAACCGATTTTTCGCTCAGGGCAGTGCAATAGCACAGCACCCGACCTGCAAAATCACCTGTGAAAAAATTTTCCTCAATCTCAAAAGTTTGTTGAAAATTTCATTTGTTCGTGGCAGTACCTCTGTACAGCTCACGAGTTGCAAAAAGCACTGTGAACGATTTCCTGACAAACTTATTCAGAGGTTAGCTCCACAACCGATTTTTCGCTCGGGGCAGTGCAGCAGCACAGCACCCGACCTGCAAAATCGCCTGTGAAAAAATTTTCCTCAATCTCCAAAAAATAATTACAAATGATGCTTATTGGAAACCTGTTAAGGTTAGATATTTGTAGAGATTTGCGTCCCGATTCAGCCTCCCAGTGAATGATTCAAGGGGAGGTGTCTCAAAGAGACGGAGGGGATAAAGAAAGCAAATCACTTGTAATAAGTTTATACAAACCGAAAGGATAAACCACATGAAAACCAGAATCATTTCGGGAGTTTCATATTCCCTTATCATTATCGCCGTAATGTTTTTCATGAATACGGCGGCGTTGCCGATACTCATGGCGTTCATCTGCGGTGTTGCCGTTTATGAGCTTAATCATGTTGCGAAGGTCAAGCTTCCGCTTGCTATTCCGTCAATTATCGTCGGCGCATATATTCCGCTTGAAATTCGATATAATTTTCTTGAAAAAATTCATGTTACACCGTTTGCGGCTCTTGCGGTATATATTATCGCAATGCTTATCATGATGGTAAAGTGGCACGGCGAGGTTAAGTTTGAGCAGGTTGCAATTTCTGTTCTTTGCTCAATCGCCGTTCCCGAATCGCTTGGCTGTTGGATCAGAATCAATGACCTTCAGCTTGCTGATGAAAGATATACACAGGCGAACGTTGTTTATCTCATATTGTTTACGATTTTCTGCGCATGGCTTACCGATATGTTCGCTTATTTCACGGGAGTATTCTTCGGCAAGCATAAAATGACCCCCGTTGTCAGCCCGAAAAAGACTTGGGAGGGCGCAATCGGCGGAATTGTCCTTACGGCGGCACTGAATGTCGGATTGTACTTTGTTTTTGCAAAGAAATTCTTTCCCGACGGAAGCTTCTTCCTTTGGGATTGGTGGGCTGTTATTCCGATTTCGCTTGTACTTTCCGTCATCAGCATTTTCGGCGACCTTTCCGCTTCGGTTATTAAGAGAAACTATGGCGTGAAGGACTACGGCAAGCTGATTCCCGGCCACGGCGGAATTATGGATAGGTTTGACAGCACGCTGTTTGTTTTTCCGATTATGTATGGAATACTCAGCATAATCGAGACATTCTAAAAATAAAATTTAAGGTGATACTATGAGTAAAACCGTTGCCGTTCTCGGCTCAACAGGTTCAATCGGAACTCAGGCTCTCGAGGTTATCGAGATGCAGGGCTATGAGGTCAAGGCTTTGACGGCGAGCGTCAGCGTTGACACGATTGAAAAACAAATCAGAAAATTCAAGCCTCAGCTTGCCGCAATGGTTGATGAAAAAGCGGCAGCCGAGCTTAAAATAAGAGTTGCGGACACTTCAACAAAGGTGCTTTCGGGCATGGATGGTGTTTGCGAATGCGCTGCGTGCGGAGCGGATTATGTTCTCAACAGCATTGTCGGCATGGCAGGACTTGAGCCGACGATAGCTGCGATAAACGCTGGCAGTGAGCTTGCGCTTGCAAACAAGGAAACGCTTGTTGCCGGCGGCCAGCTCGTTATGGGACTTGCTAAAGAAAATGGCGTAAGTATTCTCCCTGTTGACAGCGAGCACTCGGCTATCTTTCAGTCAATGCAGGGATGTCGAGACAAAAAGGAGATTAAAAAGCTCATTCTTACCGCTTCCGGCGGCCCGTTCTTCGGCAAAAAGCGTGACGAGCTTGGAGATGTCACGGTAAAAGAGGCACTCAATCATCCGAACTGGAGCATGGGCGCAAAAATTACCATTGATTCCGCTTCAATGATGAACAAAGGCCTTGAGCTGATTGAGGCTGTTTGGCTTTTCTCAATGGATCCCAAGGACATTGACATTGTTGTTCACCGTCAGAGCGTTATTCATTCGCTTGTTGAGTTTTGCGATAATTCAGTTATTGCCCAGCTCGGTGTTCCCGATATGCGAATCCCGATTCAGTACGCATTGACATATCCGAACAGAATTCCGTCGCCCGTCAAGGAGCTTTCGCTGACGGACTACGGTACGCTTACTTTTGATAAGCCCGATTATGAAACTTTCGGATTGATTAATGTATGCCGAAAAGCAATCAATGACGGCGGACTTTTCCCTGCCTGTGCAAATGCGGCAAATGAGGAAGCAAATCTTGCTTTCAGACAGGGCAAAATTAAATTTTTACAGATTGAGGAATTGGTCAGAGAGACCGTTGAGAATGCTCAGCGATTTGATACATATAAACTCGGCGACGTTTTGGATATGTACAACTGGGCGAGGGGTTATGTGAAAGAAAAAATAATGGGCTGAGGTCACTCGGTTCACGAAAGAGGCGATTAAAATAGGATTTTTATCTGCATTGGCGAGCAAATGGACGATTCTGCTTGCGATAATATTTTTCGGCATAATAATCATGGTGCATGAGGCAGGCCATTTTACGTTTGCGAAGATTTTCGGCGTAAAGGTAAATGAGTTTTCTCTCGGCATGGGTCCTACTTTGCTTAAAAAGAAAAAGGGCGAAACTCAATATTCATGGCGATTGCTGCCGATTGGCGGCTTTGTCAGCATGGAGGGCGAGGACGAGGACAGCACAGACGAGCGTGCATTTAACAATAAACCCTGCTGGCAGAGAATAATTATCGTTGTCGCAGGTGCTATGGTGAATATAATTCTCGGTCTTATTATAATTGCGATAATGCTTGGCGTTTCGGATAATCTTTCCGGAACAAACTATGTTAATTTTTTCAGCGACAATGGGAAGCAGGTCGCAGAGTATAACGGACTTAAGGCCAAGGATAAAATAATTAAAATCGACGGCAAAAGAGTTTATTATTACACAGATGTGCCCTATCTTCTCAGCCGTGACGAAGGCTCGACAGCTGATTTGCTTGTTGAGCGTGACGGCAAAAGGGTTGAGATTAACGATGTTGAAATGCCCTATTCAAAGATCGTTATGGTTGGTGTCGATAAGACTGCCGGCACGGTTTTCAAGGATACATTCAAGGAATCTGTCAGTATTTTCAGGATGGTTTGGCTGAGCCTGTTTGACCTTGTTACGGGCAAATATTCCGTCAAGGATGTTTCAGGACCTGTCGGCGTTGTGGACTATGTTTCCGATGCGGCGCAGGAGTCAGTCAAAACGGCGGATTACACGGGACTTCTCAGTATAATGGCTCTTATTACGATAAATATCGGTGTATTCAATCTTCTGCCGATTCCTGCTCTTGACGGCGGACGTCTTTTCTTCCTGCTCATCGAGCTTGTCAGAAGAAAGCCGATAAAACAGAAATATGAATCACTTGTTCATGCTATAGGTATGGTTATTCTCCTGCTCTTCATGGCCGCAATCACGTTTAAGGATATCTACTCGCTGATTGTGAAGTGAGGATAGAAAGCTAAAATGGGGATAAAGAACAATCGCTATTTTAATTCGAACTGAGGTATTAAAATGGAACGAAGAAAAACGAAAAAAATAAAAATCGGCAACACATATATCGGCGGTGACGCTCCGATAACGGTGCAGTCGATGCTCAACAAACCTGCACACGATATTGAAGCGAGCGTTAAGCAGGCGGTTGAACTTGAAAAAGCTGGCTGTCAGATTATTCGTGGTGCAATTCCCGATATGGACGCAGTGAAGCTTATTCCTGCTCTCAAAGAAGCAGTTAGTGTTCCGATCGTTGCGGATATTCATTTTGATTATCGTCTCGCAATCGAAGCAGTTGCGGCAGGAGTTGACAAGGTGCGCATAAACCCGGGCAATATAGGCTCGGATGATAGAGTGAAAAAGGTTGTCGAAGCGTGTCGTTCAAGAAATATCCCTATTCGTATCGGCGTAAATTCAGGCTCTGTCGAAAAGGAAATTCTTGCAAAATACGGTGCGCCGACCCCCGAAGCCATGGCGGAAAGCGCAATGTACCACGCTTCACTGCTTGAAAAATTTGATTTTGATGACATTGTAATTTCAATTAAATCGTCTAATGTAGGGAACATGATAAAGGCTTACGAGACTGTTGCCGAAAGATGCGATTACCCGCTTCATCTCGGCGTTACCGAGGCCGGCACGGAGCGTATGGGTCTTATAAAATCAAGCGCAGGCATAGGAAGTCTGCTCATGCACGGAATCGGCGATTCGATTCGAGTTTCGCTGACTGCCGACCCTGTCAAAGAGGTCTATGCCGGACTTGATATTCTCAAGGCTCTTGATCTCAGAAGTGACTGTGTTCAAATTGTTTCCTGCCCGACCTGCGGCAGAACCAAGATTGACCTTATTAAGGTAGCCGGTGAGGTTGAGAATGCACTCAGAGATTGTCATAAGCCGATTAAGGTTGCGGTAATGGGTTGCGTTGTCAACGGACCGGGTGAGGCGAAGGAAGCCGATATCGGTATTGCCGGCGGTGACGGTTGTGCAGTCCTCATCAAAAAGGGCGAAATTATCAGAAAGATTAAAGAAGAAGATATTGTCAGCGAGCTGCTGGCTGAAATAGATAAGATGTAAAGCAATTCGCACATTTAAATTGTGCGGCATTGCATCAGTTAATTTGGGAGTGTAATTTTGAAAGAAGTCAGTTTTCTCAGCCTTTTCGGCGAGTACATAGATCAGGGTGTTGCGGCGTATTTTGATTCCGCAACGGTTGAAAGCATTGAGGCGAGCCTTGCGGAACGCAGTGTCAGCATGCTCGTCAGCTTTCCTGTGCCCATTGACTCGGCAGTAATAAAAAAGGCGAGAGCGGAACTTATTCGTGTGATGAATCTGCATCGCCTTGACCTCGGAATACATTTCCCTCCCGAGACATTTGATATAAACTACATGACAAGCTTTGTCAAGGAGATTTATGAGCATTTCCCGGCCTCAAGGACCATTCTTGAAGGGGCGACCTATAACATCAACGGAGATAAGCTGACCGTAGAGCTTGCGGCGAACGGCAAGGACGTGCTTATTAATCTCGGGTGCGACAAATTCATCCGTCAGACGATTGACCGTCGCTTTGAAAGGCTGATAGCTGTTGAGTTTGTCAGCAACGTTTCGGCTCAGGATGACATTAAGGTGCTTGAAGAGCTTCAGAAAAAGGAAAATCAAAAGATTGCCGTTGCTCCGCCAATGGCTAATCCTGTTGCCGTTTCAAAGGCACCTGCTCAAAAAAAGCCAAAAGAAAAAACCTATGATGATTTGCCGATTTCAATAACTAACGCTAAGCCGCTTTTCGGCACACTTGTTAAGGGCAAGCCGAAGCCGATTAAGGAGTGTTTGCCGGAGGACGGTGAGGTTGTTGTATGGGGTGATGTATTTTCCCTTGAAACGAGAGAGTCCAAGGATGGCCGCTACAGCATAATCAATTTCAATATAACCGACTATACCTCATCATATCCGGTTAAGGTTTTCGGCGAGAAGAAAAAGTGTGAAGATTTGGTAGAAAATCTTAAGGACGGAAAGACAGTTCTTGTCCGTGGTGCAATAAACATGGACACCTACATGCATACATATCTCATCAACGCAAGAGCTGTCACGGAGATTGAAAAAATAGAAAAGCAGGATAACGCTCCGGAAAAACGTGTGGAGCTTCACCTGCATACAAATATGTCGGCTATGGACGGTATGACGAGTGCAAAGGAGCTTGTCAGCCGTGCGATAGCATGGGGTCACAAGGCTATTGCGATCACCGATCACGGTGTTGTTCAGGCGTTCCCCGAGGCGTGCAACACTGCCGCAAAAGCGGGAATAAAGATTATTTACGGCATGGAGGGCTACCTCGTTGACGATGACGCTTTCTATGATGATTACGGTTTCGGCGTGGATGATGAAATCCCTGCTGAATACATTGAGAAAGTCCGTGCCGAAAAGACCTACCATATAATTATAATCGCAAAGAATACGCAGGGACTTAAAAACCTCTATAAGCTAATAACGGATTCAAACCTTAAATTTTTCAAGCGCAGACCGAGAATTCCTCGCCACAGACTTATGCAGCTTCGTGAGGGACTTATTATCGGTAGCGCCTGCGAAGCGGGCGAGCTTTACCGTGCACTTGTTGACCAAAAGAGTGACGAGGACGTTCTCAGAATTGCTTCCTTCTATGACTATCTTGAAATCCAGCCGAACGGCAATAATGCTTTCATGCTTCGCAGCCAGGACGAGCGTTACGAACGCTTCAAGACGGTTGAGGATCTTGAAAATGTTGACAGACAGATAATTCACATAGCGGATAAGCTTGGTAAAATGGTTGTTGCCACCTGCGACGTCCATTTCATTGACCCGGGAAACGCTGTTTTTCGTGAGATTCTCATGACATCAATGGGCTTCTCCGACGCTTCTCAGCAGGCTCCGCTCTATTTCAGGACGACTGACGAAATGCTTGCCGAGTTTGCATATCTCGGTGAGGAGACAGCGAGAGAAGTCGTTATCACCAACCCTAATAAAATTGCCGACCTTTGCGAAAGCGGCATGACGCCGTTCCCGAGAGGAACGTTCCCTCCGAGCCTTGAGGGTGCAGATGAGGATCTTACCCGCATCTGCTGGGAGAGAACGAAGAAGGATTATGGCGATCCTGTGCCGGAGAATGTTGCCAAACGACTTGAGAAAGAGCTGAAGTCAATTATCTCGAACGGATTCGGCGTTCTTTATATGATTGCACAAAAGCTGGTTCAGAACTCCGAGGAGCACGGCTATTATGTCGGCTCGAGAGGTTCGGTCGGTTCATCGTTCGTTGCACACGCGGCAGGTATTTCCGAGGTTAACCCTCTTCCGCCGCATTATGTATGTAAAAAATGTAAACACTCGGAATTTTTCTATGACGGTTCTGTCGGTTCGGGATATGACCTGCCACCGAAGGATTGCCCGAATTGCGGAATTCCGATGCATCGTGACGGTCACGATATACCGTTTGAAACATTTCTGGGATTTAAGGGTGATAAACAGCCCGATATTGACCTTAACTTCAGCGGTGAATATCAGTTCTATGCTCACCGATACACCGAGGAGCTTTTTGGAATTGACCATACATTTAAGGCCGGTACGATTGGTACTATCGCTGATAAAACTGCTTACGGCTTTGTTAAAAAATGGCTTGAAGTCAAGGGTATAACGGTTAACCGTGCCGAAGAGGACAGGCTGACAAAAGGCTGCACCGGAGTTAAAAGAACGACCGGACAGCACCCGGGAGGAATGGTTGTTGTTCCGGCAAGCAATGATGCCGAGGACTTCACCCCGATTCAGCACCCTGCGGACGATGTTTCCGGAGGACTGAGAACGACTCACTTCGACTTCCATTCACTTCATGATACGATCCTTAAGCTTGATAACCTCGGCCACGATGTTCCGACGCTTTATCGACATCTTGAGGATTCAACAGGCATCAATGTTTTCGACGTTGATATTTGCGACCCGAAGCTTTATGAGTTGTTGACGTCACCGGAACCGCTTGGAGTAACGGCGGAGGAGATCGGCTGCGAAACAGGTACACTTTCACTTCCGGAGCTTGGCACGCCGTTTGTTAGAGGTATGCTGATGGAAGCAAAGCCGAAGAATTTTTCCGATATGCTTCAGATTTCAGGACTTTCTCACGGAACGGACGTTTGGCTCGGCAACGCTCAGGAGCTTATTAAAAACGGTACATGCACGATTTCCGAGGTTATCGGAACTCGTGATAATATCATGGTTTACCTTATGCATAAGGGCCTTGAACCCGATATGGCGTTCAAAATCATGGAAATTGTCCGTAAAGGCAACGCAACAAAGCTTCTGACGGAAGCGCATATAAAAGCAATGAAGGAGCATAACGTTCCGGATTGGTACATTGATTCCTGTATGAAAATCAAGTATATGTTCCCGAAGGCTCATGCTGCGGCATATGTTAGTGCCGCAATGCGTCTTGCATGGTACAAGGTATATAAGCCGACGGAATATTATGCAACCTATATGACGGTTCGAGGCGAAGATCTCGATACAGTTGCAATCATGGAGGGCAGGGGAGCTGTTAAACAGCTTATGAACTCGATTATAAATAAGGGACACGAAGCGACGGCAAAGGAAGAAAACATGTATGTCGCAATGCAGGTCGTCAATGAAATGATGGCAAGAGGCGTTGAATTCCTGCCGATTGACCTATACAAATCTCATGCAACGGTTTATAAATTGGAGGACGGAAAGATCAGACTTCCGTTCATGTCCATGGCCGGCACAGGCGAGTCGGCCGCTGTGGCTCTAATGAAAGCAAGGGATGACGGCGAGGGCGAATATATGTCTCGTGATGATCTTCAGCAGCGTGCCGGAATCAGTAAGTCGGTTATGGAAACGCTCGACGCATGCGGTGCTCTTGAGGGATTGCCGCAGAGCACACAGATGAGCTTTTTTGGATTTTAATAACGGAGGAAATATAAATGATTGATCTTTACAAGCTTTGGGAAAATAAAAAGACAATGCCTGTAATAACGGTTGAACACGGCTCAGGAAAGGTGCTGATGCTCGGCTATATGAATAAGGAAGCGTTTGCATATACACTCAAAACACGCAGGGCATATTATTATGATTCACAAACCGATAAGGTTTATAAATTCGGCGAAGAAAAGGGCAATGCACAGCGTCTAATGTCGCTTGACCTTAACTGTGACGGTGATGCTCTGCTCATGAGCGTTCAGCAGAAGGGTCATGTTTGCCACCATAACGGAAAGCACAGCACCTGCTTCGGAAATAATATTTACAAGAGGAGCAGGGGTGATTACTCAAAACGCAGAAAATTCGGCAGGGTAGAGATAGACGAGAATTTTGACTACTCAAAAGAAGACTATGAGGACGAGCTTGAATAAATCATTGACAAATACATTCTTTTGTCGTATTATGAAAGAACGCACATGTCAACGAATTTAAAAAAAGGTGATGTAATGAAAGAGTATATCGGCCGTATTAAGTCAAATTGCAAGACATGGGAGCTTGTTTTCTGGTGGGTTTTCAGGGCGTTAATGGTTTATGCCTTTATTGCGGGATTTTTCAGAAAACCATTTGATATTTCCGATCCGCTTCAAGTCGGTGCAAATTTTATTGCAATGTTTGCTTGGGAAATTTTTATGTTGTTCCCCGAAAAATGTTTTGTAAGGCATATGCCGTCATTAATACAGGATTTTTCAATAGTTATGATTTTTGCTGCTTCCTTCTGCGGAAAGTTCCTTAATTTCTATTATGATTCAAGATTTTGGGATTCCGGAATGCACTTGCTCAGCGGTGGGCTTTGTGTTTTGCTCGGCTATGAGGTTGTTGTCGCAATGCAAAAGCGTGATAACAAGCCGGTTTCAATTCCCGTTGCACTGCTTTGTGCCTTGTGCTTCTCGTTCTTTGTTTCGACCTGCTGGGAGCTTGTTGAGTTCACAATGGATCAGGTTATGACGAACCCGGAAAAGGGCACAATCGGCGATGCTCAGCACTGGTGCTACGAGCTTGCAAAGGGCACTCCTAAGGAGGCGACGCTCTTTGACCCGAAGAATATCGGAAGGTGGCCGCTCATGGACACAATGGGTGATATAATTCTCAATTCTATCGGAGCTGTTGCTGCATGGATATTACTCAAAATATTCCCGTATCACCATGGCAAGAAATTTGATGTGAATAAAGAGATTGAAGAAAAAACAAAAATGCCAAAAGAGCATGTAACAAAATAAAAAAGAAAAGACGAAAATCAGTTCTTCGATTGATTTTCGTCTTTTGCTATAGGGAGTAAGTTATATTTTTAACAAAGAAAAAATAGAGTAAACATTACTATGCCGGGTGAAAAATCACAGCGGCATAGTAATGTTTGCAGTTCTTATCTGTTAAGTTCGTCGTCGACTACCTCGGCAAAATGGCATAATTCGACCTTGGCAGAATTCAACAAATCTGTGACTCCTTGAACAAAAGATTCGTCAAGAGAGACATCGATAATTTTGATTTGCGTTTTTGCCGAAGTTTTGTCAACAGCAGCTATACCGTATGTATAAAAGCGTCGGCCGTCCAATAAAATATTAGTTTTTGTGATATGGTATTCTATATTCATATTCCCACCTTAATTGATTGTGAATTAATATAACGGATATATTATAATACTGTTTTTTAAAATTGTCAATAAAAACGTGAAAATAAATAACTATTTTTTAAAATTTCTTTCAATTTTTGGCATTTCGGATATGGACAGGGTCGAAAAAACGCAGATGAAGTCGAAAAAACTTCAATCTGCGTTACGCATTTTACTTTTTACCTTTATTTTTCGGCTTCTGTTGAAGCTCGCTGTACTTAAACATTTTCAGTTCTCGATTCTTTTTACGTCTGCGATTTGCTCTGACGTAGAGAGCGATATATGCGGCTATGAAAAGAACTACAAGAATAATCAAAATTTTGAATACTGTACTTGCTGTCATTCTCTTGACGGCAGCTTTAAGGTAGAGGAGCATGCTCATATTCGCATTCTCCGCAACAACAAGATCAACCGTTCCTATTTGACGTTCGGCAAACATAATTTTTGCTTTGCAGACTGTATCGCCTTTTTTAAACGGAGCATCAAGAGATTCCGGCATGTCGATTGGCTCAAAGCTTACGCTTTCGGAGCCGTTGCCCTCCGGAACAAGAGCGAGAACCTCGTTTTTGGCAACTAAACGTACACTGTCCATATCCCAACAATAGTTGACGGGAACCGTGGTAACAAACTGCGCTTCTTTAGTAACTATTTCATAGCTGAGACTGTCAAATGCCCATTCGAACATTCTCACTGCATCGAGAATGGCCTGATTTTCAGTATCTCCGTCCTTGTCGGTGTCTTTATACGGTCCGCCAAGTGCAACTGCCATGTAGCTGTATCCGTCTCTTGAAGCTATCGAAACAATGCTTTCACCTTCTGCATTGCTTGAACCCGTTTTAATTCCGCGTGCATTTTCGTAGTAATAGTCGGGAAATCCGTAGTTTAGCATGTAGTTTGTATTGACGATTGTGCGTTCTTCGTTCTTGTTGGTTTTCTGAAGATCATATGTCAGCATTTTGACTATGGTTCCAAATACCGAATATTTCATTGCCGCTTGTGTGATTTTAGCAATGTCGTTTGCGGTTGATTTTTGATTATTGTCGTCAAGCCCGTGGGGATTGGTAAATTTAGTTTTTGTGCAGCCGAGTTTTTTTGCGGTATCATTCATTTTTTTGACAAAATTGGCTATGCCCTTACCGTATTCATCGGCAAGCACGAGGGCGGCATCATTTCCGCTCGGAATAAGCATGCAGCAAAGCAAGTCGTAAACGCTGATAACCTCTCCGTCCTGAAGTCCGGACATGATACATCCTGTTCCGTAAAGGCTTTCGAGAGAAGAACCGGAAACGGTGATTTTCTTGCTGAGATCCTTTTCGTTTTGCAGGACAACAAGTGCTGTCATGATTTTAGTCAGCGATGACGGATCGGCCTGTTGATCCGCATTTTTGTCAATGATAACGGTGTTGCTGTCAAGGTTGATGAGCAAATCAATCTTTGAATAAAGCTCAACATCGCCCGTATAGTCTGCCGCAGAGACAGGCAAAATCGACGAAGTGACAATTAAAGCAACGCAACATATAAAAATTATAAATTTTTTCATAGACAAGACACCCGAACTTGTAGTATTATATATTATGTAATGGTTTATTACTTGAAAATATTATAACAGATTAGGCTATAAAAATAAACAAGATTTTTAAAAAATTTATCACATTTTGGGGAGTGATCTGACAATGGTTTATGTAACCGGAGATATGCACGGTGACTATGCACTCTTTTCTCAGAAAAAGTTCAAAAATATAAAAGAGGGCGACACGCTTATTGTCTGCGGAGATTTCGGATTTATCTGGCGTGGCGACTCCAAGGAGAAGAAAATTCTCGATAAGCTCGGAAAAAAGAAATATAGAATTCTTTTTGTCGACGGAACTCATGAAAATTTTGATTTGATTGCAAGATATCCTGTTGTCAATTTTGCCGGCGGCAAGGCGCATAAAATTCGAGATAATATTTATCATCTGATGAGAGGTCAGATTTTTGAGATCGAGGGTGAAAAATATTTTGCCATGGGCGGCGGAGAAAGTCCCGATATCGACATGAGAGTTGATCATGATACATGGTCAAGAGCCGAAATACCGACGCAGGAGGAAATGCGTGAGGGAGCGGAAAATCTTGAACGCTGCAAGTACAAGGTCGATTACATGATTACCCACGAGCCGGCGCAGAAAATCAAGAATTTTTTGCGACTCAAGGATAATGAGCCACTCACGGTTTCGGGTCTTAATGCCTATCTTCAGGAGTTGAGTGCAAACTGTGATTTCAAGAGATGGTTCTTCGGCAGTTTGCATGAGGACAAATTTGTTTCCGCTACTCAGGTAGCTTTGTTCCAAAATCTCGTTAATGCTCAGACGGGTGAGGTAGTTTCATAACGAAAGGAAAAATCATGGATATTAAGGATATACTTTCAAGGGTTGATCACACTCTGCTTTCCCAGGCGGCGACGTGGAAGGAAATTAAGCAGATTTGTGACGACGGTATAAAATACGGTTGCGCTTCGGTTTGCATTCCTGCAAGCTATGTCAAGGAAGCTGCCGAGTATGTTGACGGAAAGATTCCTGTTTGCACGGTTATCGGTTTCCCAAATGGCTATTCGACAACAGCAGCAAAGTGCTTCGAGGCCGAGGACGCAGTAAAAAACGGCGCAGAAGAAATTGATATGGTAATCAACATCGGTGCACTCAAGGATAAAAAATATGAGTTTACTCTCAATGAAATAAATGCGGTCAAGGCTGCATGTCACGGTAAGCTTCTTAAGGTTATTATCGAGACCTGTCTGCTGACCGAGGACGAAAAAATAAAGATGTGTGAAATCGTGTCCGAATCGGATGCAGATTTTATAAAAACATCAACCGGATTCTCGACCGCGGGCGCAACAAGAGCGGATGTTGCTCTTTTTGCTAAGCACGTTACGGGCGGCACTAAAATTAAAGCCGCAGGCGGAATTGCATCGCTTGCCGATGCCGAGGATTTCATAAAGCTAGGTGCTGATAGGCTCGGCACAAGCAGAATAGTTAAGCTTGTGAAGAATGAAGAAGCAAGCGGATATTAATTTTTAAACGCAGGAATTGTAAAACGAAAGGAAAAAACTATGGCGAATAATTTATATTACGGAAGAGGCAAGGACGAGGACAATAAAAAATTAATTGCTTTTCTCGATGAAGTTTTTTTTACCGATGATCCGGAGGAAAGAGATTTTTTAAATTTGCTCCCTAAATGCTACAAGGATCAATATAGACCGGCATATAATAATTTTGTCGTTCAGGATGAGAACGGTGAGTTCCGCTCCGCAATCGGCAGTTTCTATAACGACATGACGATCGGTGACGAGCAGATCAAGGCTTGCTGCATCGGCAATGTTGCCGTTGGCAAAAATTACAGATCAATGGGCTATATGATCGAGCTGATGGAACTTTCGGTCGAAGACATGAGAAAAAACGGTGTCGACGTTGCTTACCTCGGCGGTCAACGTCAGCGTTACGGTTATTTTGGGTTTGAATCGTCGGGTACTTCCTACCGTTTCAATTTCAGCCGAAGCGCATACAGGCATGCTCTTAAAGCCATGCCTTGCGGACTGGATATTGAAAAGCTTGATCCGAATGATGCGGAAAGCATTGCGAATATCGAAAAGATTTACTCAAAGCTTCCGATAAGGTCAAATCGCAAGCCGGAGAGCTGTTTTGATGTTCTTTGCTCGTGGAGAGATCGTCCGTATATTCTTAAAGATGACGGCGAATTTGTCGGCTATTTTGTATTTGATTACACAAAAAATAACATAAACGAATTCGGTGTGACCGACTCGAAATATTATCCGAATCTTGTCGCTGCGGTTATGGAAAAAACAGAGGTTCTTCACGTTGGCTTTGTCGTTGCTCCGTTTGAGACGGAAAAAATCAAGTTCTTTACCGAGAATGCGGACGGATTCAATGTTGACGGCTGCGAGATGATTCTCGTATATAATTTTGAAAAGGTTATCAGAGCTTATCTCGGTGCAAAAGCAAAGTACGCAAAGCTTTGTGACGGAGCCTTAACAGTGCTCATCCATGGCAAATACGGCGATGAAAATCTTCGTATTGAAGTGGTTGATAATAAAGTTAAGGTCGAAAAATTTGACGGTAAGGCGGATTATGAACTGAGTCACCATGCCGCAACAAGAGCATTTTTCTCAAATCTTCCGGCAGACAGAGAGGCGTTTTCGGCTAATGCTCAGCAGTGGCTTCCGCTTCATGTTTTCCTGTTCCCATCGGATACAATGTAAGGAGGAATTACAATGTCAGTTAATGTTTCTTTCTTTGGAAATATGCCCGACGGAAAAGAAGTCAGGCTTTTTACAATAAAAAATTCAAACGGAATTATTCTTCAGGTGATTACGCTAGGTGCAACTCTTCAGGCACTCTATACCCCCGATAAATACGGCAGAGTTAACGACATTACTGTCGGCTTTGACAGCCTTTACGGCCATCTCAATTTCACGGATTACCAGGGCAAGGTTGTCGGCAGATATGCCAACAGAATCGCAAACGGTTCATTTATGATGAACGGCAAAAAGGTTCAGCTCACTCAGAATGAAAAGGGTAAAACCTGTCTCCATAGCGCAGGCGAATTTTCAAACGCTGTTTGGGATGCGGAGCCTGTCGGCGACAATGCAGTTGTACTTTCATACACAAGCCCGGACGGAGCGAGCGGCTTTGATGGCAAGATGGACGCAAAGGTGAAATACACCCTCACCGAGGATAACAAGGTTGAAATCGAATACAGCGCAGTCAGCGACAAGGACACGGTTATCAACTTTACCAATCATACATATTTCAATCTCAGCGGGTCAGCAATGAGTGACGTACTCGGTCATGTGCTCAAGCTCAACGCAAAGAAGTTTACACCTACAGATGAGGACAGCATACCGACCGGTCAGCTCCGTTCGGTTTTCAATACGCCGTTTGATTTTACAAATCCGACCTCAATCGGCAAGAGAATTCATGACAGGGATGCTCAGCTTGTAATGTGCAGAGGATATGATCACAATTTCTGTCTTGATCACGTCGATGGCGAAGCGGATGCAGTCGTTTATGAGCCTGTCAGCGGCAGACAGCTCAAGGTCTATACCGATCTTCCCGGGGTTCAGCTTTACACGGGTAACTTCCTTGACGGCACGATTATCGGCAAGGGCGGAATTCCGCTCATTCAGCACGCAGGATTCTGCCTTGAAACGCAGTATTACCCCGATACGCCGAATCACCCCGATTTTCCGCAGTGCACATTCAAGGCCGGAGAAGAATATAAGTCAAAAACAACATTTGAAATAAATGTATTTTAAAGAATATTTTTGATTAGTTCACAAAATGGACAAATTAAAAAGTATAATTAATTTAAAGACGACAATAAAGGGTCTTGTTGAAACGGAGGAATTATTATGGCAACAGAAAAAATTCTCGTAGTCGATGATGACACTAACATATGCGAGCTTCTCAGACTTTATCTTGAAAAAGAGGGCTACAGCGTTACTATCGCAAACACAGGTATGCAGGCCGTGAAGCTCTTTGCCGAGCATCAGCCCGACCTCATGCTTCTTGATATCATGCTGCCCGAGCTTGACGGCTGGCAGGTTTGCCGAGAGATCAGAAAATATTCCAATAAGCCGATAATCATGCTCACTGCTAAGGGCGAGACTTTTGATAAGGTTCTCGGTCTTGAACTCGGCGCAGATGACTATATCACCAAGCCGTTTGAGGCCAAAGAGGTTCTTGCAAGAATCAAGGCGGTTCTTCGCAGAACGTCGAATGCTTCCGCTCCCGAAGCGGAAAGCAATATTAAGCAGGTTTCCTATGACAATCTTTCGATTAACCTCACAAATTATGAGCTGAGAGTTAAGGGTGAGAAAGTTGACGCTCCGCCGA
This sequence comes from uncultured Ruminococcus sp., assembly GCA_937892835.1. GTDB lineage: Bacteria > Bacillota > Clostridia > Oscillospirales > Acutalibacteraceae > CAG-488. The sequence goes on from CALBHM010000307.1 coordinate 38,307, forward strand.
AGGAGCTTGAGCTCCTTTATCATCTTGCAAGCAACCCGAACAGAGTTTTCACAAGAGATCAGCTCCTCGATGAGGTTTGGGGCTTCGATTATTACGGCGACAGCAGAACGGTTGACGTTCATGTTAAGCGTATTCGTGAAAAGCTCGAGGGCGTTTCGGACAAATGGGAAATCAAGACCGTTTGGAGTGTCGGATACAAATTTGAAACCAAGGACTGATGATCCATGGGCAGAAGAATAAGAAAAGAACCCAAAAACAAAAAACTGTTTTATAAATATCTTTCCATTATAACCTTAGTCAGTCTGTTCAGCGTATTGATCGTTTGCTCAACATATCTCGGAATTGCTTCAAAATATCGAAATGACGAGCAGCTTTCAACGCTCGAGAGAAATACAACGATCATTTCCAAAAATTCAGAGAAAATCCTCAGTCAGTTTTCGGGAAAATACAACAGCGGAGAGGAAGTTGACATCTCTCCGCTTTCAATGATTTGCAACACAATCAATAATATGTCGGCAGCTCTTGATGCTGATATTTTTATTATTAACATGAACGGCGAGGTTGTTGTTTGCAAGGAAATGATGAGTGACCGATTTAGGTTTGATTCCAATGCAAAATGCGTTGTGCACGGCGGTTATAAGATTGATCAGTCGATCATCAGCCAGGCGACCGATAAGGACTACACCGAGGTTGGCAGGTTGGGCAATACTTTTGTCAGGACGCAGCTCACAGCCGCATCCCCGATCAAGATCAACAACAAAACCGTTGCGATTGTTATCGCAACGGAGAAGATAACCGCAAGCTGGTACAGCTACGCAAAGCGTATGCTGCAAATCTTTCTTGTTGCGGTGCTGTTCTCACTGGTTCTTTCATTTATAGCGGTTTATTATCTCAGTTACAGGCTGACACGTCCGCTCAGGGATATGGCAACGGCAACGGAGCATTACGCCCAGGGTGATTTCAGCTATAAGGTTAAGGTGCGGGGGCACGACGAGGTCGCACAGCTCTCGGAGGCTTTTAACACGATGGCGATGTCGCTTTCGGCTCTCGAAAGCTCACGCAGGAGCTTTGTTGCAAATGTTTCCCA
>CALBHM010000308.1 GCA_937892835.1 uncultured Ruminococcus sp.
CTTGCTAAAAAATCCTTTTATTCCGCCCTCGGAAGCTGTTTCTTTGTCATCGTCCGCATCGGAAGTCGTCTCCTCATTGTCGTTTGAAGAATTGACTCTGACACTGTCGGTCTTGAAAACAAACATGACGCTTGATGAAGCAGTCTGAGCCTTCTTTGTGAAAATAGTATAGGTCTTGCCAAGCTCAAGCCATGCCGTCATCTTTGCCGAAAGAGTATTGGCATCAATGCCGGATATCGAAGAAAGGCTGTCCGTTGCGATAGAACCCTTAAGGCTCGAAAGAGTAGAGTCAATCGAAGAAAGTGCATTTGATTCCGTAAGTGCCTGAAGAGCATTAATTAAATCCCTGTTTTCTTCAACAGCTTTTTGAAGCTCTGAAAGAGTATTTACGGTCTTGGGGAGGTTGTCAATAGCCTTCTGAACCTGAGGATCATTGAGGTCTGAGGACATTTCCTTAAGAAGCTGCAAGCCCTGATTGATCGTTTCCTGACTTGCTTCATCACCGAAGATACTGTTTATAACCTTAAGTGCATCTTCAAGACCATTGAAATCGGCTGTTCTGATGTACTCTACAAGAACCTGAATTGTCGCAAGATTCTGCGGCGTGGTATATTTATTAAGAACATTTATCAAAGCTGCATTTTCGCTGTAAAGGCTTGACGCCTGCTTAACGAGCGAGCTTAAATTATTGAGCTTGTCCGGATTGGAGGACAACGTGTTCAAAAGCTTTGAAGCGTCAATCTGCTGAAGGCTCTTCTGAACATTCTGAAGTTTCTGCAAATTACTTCGAAGGCTGTCAACGGAATCGGAAATATTATCAAGACCGATATCAAGTGAAGCGATCGGAATAGCCGAGAACATAAAGTTTCCGATTTCAAAATTATTTACATCGGCCGAGATAACAAACGTATCGTTGAATTTATACGTTGAATCAGCATCGGAGGAAAGTGAAGAAAGTCCGAGACTTTCGTTAATTCCCGGGAAGCCTGCCAAAACGGCGTACTGAGTATTGCCGCTGCCGACAACTCTGCCGTTTTCGACCGCAATGTTCTGGAACTTCATCTCGCTGAGCGATATTCCGCCGACAACGAGCATCGGATTATACATTGTCATGTTAACGCCGTTTACCTTAACGGGATATGCGTCAACGTTGTTCATTTTGACCGTGATTTTAACCTTGCCGCTCTTACCGGCAATCTCCTTGGCGGAAATCGGTTGACCGTCAAGAGTATAGCTTATCTTAAACTCAAGGGGAAGCTTACCGCTGTAATCGCCCTGATAATAAAGGTCGGTCGTGCTCATATGCCAGCGAAGAGTTGAACCGTTAATCTGCGGCTTTGAATCGTCCTTAACGTTGACAACAGATGTAAGATTCGTTACATCGTCAACATACACTCCGCCCTGCGGAACGTGAAGCCAGTCGCTGACCTTAATACTTTTCTGCGTTCCGGTGTTATCAAGATTAACATAAACCGTTTCGGTCTTTTTAACTGAAGCGGCCGGAACGTTATATCTAACCGAATTTACCTCTTCTTCACTATCGTCCTGAGAATTATCTCCGCAGGCACAAAGAAAAATCATTGCGAAAGCAAGAAGAATACAAAATATACTTTTAAATTTTCTCATATCACTCATCCTCTCCGTCATCATCGGTAAACGTGAAGCTCGTTTCTTCTTCAAATTCATATTCGTCAATATTCTTCTTTACCGGAGCAGCGGCAACCGGTTCCGGCTCGGGCTTATCATCATGCGTTCCCCAACCCTTCGTTGTCTTTGAAATAAGCTTCTCACAAAGCAGAAGAATCGGCGTAACAAAGAATACAATTACAAGTGCACTGATAAGCGAACCTCTTGCAAGCATTGCACAGATCGATTTGACGATTGAAATGCTGCATACAAGATAAACTCCGAAGGTCGCAAAGAAGAAAAGCATTGCACTTTGGAAAACCGAACGAATGGCTTCATTTGCCGCCTTTCTCATTGCGGCTGTTCTTCCTGCACATTTTGCAAGCTCCTCTTTAAACCGAGAGGTCAAAAGGATTGCATAGTCAACCGTTGCACCGAGCTGAATACATGAAATAACGGTCGGAGCGATAAATGGAATTGCCGTTCCGAACATGGTCGAAATACCCTGGTTTATCCATATTGCAACCTCTATTGCAAGAATTAAAATGAACGGAATCGAGAATGATTTGAAAACGATTGCAATAACGATAAAGACAGCAATAATCGAAATCAAGCTTGTGACGGCAAAGTCAACCTTTGTCGTTTCGATAAGGTCCTTATAAAGTGCACCCTCACCGGTTACATAACCGTAGTGATCCGAGCCTGTATATTTCTGAACGATATTTTCAATCTTTTCGACCTGCTCGTTACATTTATCCGTTGAGGATTCGTAGATAGAATTAACGAGCATAACCTGCCGTCCGTTTTGCTTTACGATATCAATTACATCATCTGGAACAACAGAATCGGGAATCGAAGTTCCTACAAACATATCATAAGCAAGCATACTGCTGACGCCCTCAACATTGCTTATCTCGTTCTCCATTTTTACAAGCTTGCTCGCAGGAATCGAATCGTCAACAATGATAAAATGTGAGGTTGTCATATTGAATTTTTCCTTAAGCAGAGCTGTTCCGACAGTGGTCGAAGCATCCTCTGGAAGCTCGGCATTCAGATTATAATTTTTCTTTACATTAGCCGAAAGCAAAAGTGACGGAATTATAATTATAATAAACAAAGCGGCAAAAACCTTTTTACGCTTTATAACGTGATTTACAAGCTTGCTGAAATCGGGTGTAAAAGGCTTGTGCTTGTGTCGGTTAATTGCATCGTCAAACACAAGCATAAACGCCGGGAGAATAATAACGACCGAAAGCACGCCGATTATAACACCCTTTGCCATAACAACACCGATATTGAGGCCGAGCGTGAGCTGCATAAAGCAAAGCGCAAGGAAGCCGAAAAGAGTTGTCAAAGAGCTGCCGGAAAGTGAAACAAACGAGCCGTGAAGTGCCCTCGCCATCGCCTCCTCTTTCGTTCTCGAATATTTGCGTTCCTCATTGTATCTGTTAACGAAGAAGATCGAATAGTCAATCGTAACACCGAGCTGAAGAATCGCCGCAATGGACTGCGTAATGTACGAAACTCCCATAAAGAAGTTCGTTCCCATGTTGTACATAACCGCAATGCCGATAACGCCAACGAGAATAAACGGCATTACATACGAATCCATTGTGATCATCATTGTGATAATCGCAAGAGCAACGGCAATGAGAATATAAATCGGCGTTTCTCTGTCGGTCATTTCCTTTGTATCTGAATTCATCGCAGAAATACCGCTGAGATAGCTGTTTTCGGGAAGAATTTTTTTAATCTCCTTGACCGATTTAATAATGTCCTTCGATGAAGCGTCATCCGTGTAGCTGACGAACATCATTGTATATTCGCCGTCGCTGCTGTAAAAAACATTTTTCACGTCATCGGGTAAAATATCACCGGGAACGCTCGAGTCCATGATGT
>CALBHM010000309.1 GCA_937892835.1 uncultured Ruminococcus sp.
GAAAACAACAGATACCGATATCGTGGACGGTAAGGAATACTTCACACGCACAGGCTCGAAAGAGCCATATACATACGTTAAGGTCGAGAATCCGACGAAAGCAGATATCTCAACCTACTACGAGATAGACAACAACTGATTACAACAGCGCAGGGAATTTTATCTCTGCGCTTTTTCTTTTTATGTTAAGGAGGCAAAACAATGAAAGCTTTAGATTTAAACAAAGCAAAAAGACAGTCATTTCCCGTAACTATGATGGACGAAAAGCAGACAGTGTTTAATCTGGTGATGCCGAATGCGGAAACAATTAAGAAGCTCCAGACGATCTATAAGGAGCTGCAGAACGTTATAAATGGCGATGACGCCGATGCACTTGACGCGTGCTATGAGGTTGCTGCCGAGGTCTTTAGCTGTAACCGTATGCAGAGCAAAGTTACAGCCGAAGAGCTTAAAAGCATATACGCAATGGAAATTGGGGATTTAATTCTTTTTTTTAACGCATATATGGAATTCATAGGCGAGCTTACAAAAGTAAAAAACTGAGTTTGCCCTACTATCCGATGCCGGAGAAAAGGGGCGGACATCAATTTTTTATCGAAACATGGGAAGAAAAAATCACAGCAGATTACACAGGTTTAAGCTTTGCCGAGCTTGGCAAGCTCAATTACCTTGATTTTCTGAACTTGCGTCGGGACGCTTTTATCTATTTGATGAGCCGAACCGAAAAAGGACAGGAATACCTCGACAATGCTTGGCGCATGGAGCAGACGGAGCCTGATCGTGCTGCGTTGCGTGAAAAATTCGGAAAGAAAGGATGATATAAGTGGCAAAAAACATAAAAGGTTTGACCGTCGAAATAGGCGGTGACACCACAAAGCTCGAAAAAGCTCTTAAGAATGTTGAAAGCAACTCAAAGGAAATTTCAAAAGAGCTTAAAGACGTCAACAAGTTGCTTAAGTTTGATCCTCAAAATTCCGAACTTCTTGCCCAAAAGCAAAAATTACTTTCGGCCGCTATTGATGAGTCAAAGAATAAACTTGAAACTTTAAAAGAGGCAGAAAAGTCGGTTATCAAGCAATTTGAGGAGGGCAAAATCTCAGAAGACCAGCTGAGAGCTTTCCAACGGGAAATAATTGCGACAACCAACTCGCTCAAAAGCGACGAGCAACAGGCAGAAAGAACAGCTAAAGCAATCGAGAATCTCGGAAAAAGCGGCGAAAAAGTTAAAACACTCCGATCGACTATCGAAGAACAGTCATCAGCACTGTCTAAACTCAAGGGTAGATACGCCGAGGTTGCAGCCACTCAGGGCAAGAACAGCTCCGAAGCCAAAGCTTTAGCGAGTCAAATTAAGAGCCTCTCGGGAGAACTTAACGAAAATCAAGAAAAAATGCGCAAAGCCGAAGATGCGGCGAATAAGCTTGACAAGTCGTATGAAAACACCGAAAAATCATCCGGCAAGCTAAAGGAAACATTGAAAAATGTAACAGCGGCTGCCGTCGCCGTCGGTGTCGCCGTCGGTGCAGCAGCACTAAAGCTTACAAAAGAGGTCATCGATGCCTACGGCGAACAGGAGCAGCTTATAGGCGGTGTCGAAACGCTCTTCGGCGCAGGTGGTCAAAGTCTCGACGAATATGCCAAAAGCGTCGGCAAATCGAGCAAGGCGGCAGAAAGTGATTATAACAATCTCTTAAAAGCGCAAAAGACGGTCATTACAAACGCCAACATGGCGTATAAGACTGCCGGAATGTCCGCCAATGAATATATGGATACGGTCACGTCGTTTTCGGCGTCGCTCATATCCTCGCTTAACGGTGATACGGTTGCGGCCGCAAAAGCCGCAGACACTGCAATCGTCGATATGTCCGACAACGCCAATAAGATGGGTACGGACATTTCTTCAATCCAAAACGCTTACCAAGGATTTGCAAAGCAAAACTACACCATGCTTGACAACCTCAAGCTGGGCTACGGCGGCACGAAGAAAGAGATGAAAAGACTTCTCGCCGATGCTCAAAAGATTTCGGGTCAAAAATATGACATTGAAAATCTTAATGATGTTTATTCTGCAATCCACGTTATACAGACGGAAATGGGCATCACCGGCACAACAGCCAAAGAAGCCGCAACAACGATACAAGGTTCGATCGGCTCGCTGAAATCTGCAGTCGGCAATCTTATCGCAGGCCTCGGAGATGCCGATGCGGATGTTAAGATGTTAACCGACAATGTAGTTGATGCATTTAAGACGGTACTTAAAAATATCACACCGGTTATACAAAATATCATCTCGGCTTTGCCAACGGCAGTAAATGCAATAATTGAGGCTCTCGGCTCGCTTTTGCCGTCAATTCTCGATTCTGCAACGGAATTGTTTTCGCAGATTCTTTCGACGGTCGTCGGACTTTTACCCGAGCTTGTGACTGCCATTGCTGATTTTGCCGTCTCAATAGCTGATACCGTTGTTGGCATGCTTCCGCAAATCTTAACGGCGACCTTAAATGTCTTAACTGCTGTTATAAATGGATTAAGCCAAAGCTTACCGCAGCTGATTTTAACTATTGTTGACATTATACCGGGAATTATTGACGCTATTCTCACGGCTACACCGCAGTTAATCAATACTGCGCTCGAGCTTGTAACGGCATTGGTCGACGCTTTACCTCAAATTATAGATCAACTTGTAGGTGCGTTACCTCTCATCATTGAGAGTATAACGGCTTTCCTTGCAACAGGTATTCCGCAAATTGTTAATGCAGCCATCAATTTATTTATGGGAATTGTTGATGCTCTTCCCGAAATAATCACAGCTATTGTTGAGCAGCTGCCAACGATAATAACAGCGATAGTGGAATATTTTGCTACAGGCTGGCCGGTTATTTTAAACGCAGCTATCCAATTATTTATGGCAATTGTGGATGCACTGCCAAAAGCCATAGAAGCTTTAGCAGAAGTCTTGCCGATTATTATTAACACGATATCTAATTTCATCACAAACAATCTACCCGAGATTTTAAAAATGGGCGTTCAGCTTCTTACCCAACTTGCGATTGGAATTATCAATGCAATTCCGCAATTACTCGAGAGGCTTCCGCAAATCATAACAACAATAATTAATTTTATTACAACGAATTTACCTCGAATTTATGCGATGGGCATAAAATTGACATTACAACTTGCAATCGGATTAATTAAAGCAATACCGCAGCTTGTGTCAATGCTTCCACAAATTATATCAGCTATAGTTAGCGGATTTAAAAGTGGTGTCGGCTCTATGATTAGCGTAGGAAAAAATCTCGTTGTTGGATTGTGGAACGGTATCCGAAACTCGACGCAATGGATTACTGACAAGGTTAAATCTTTTGCCAAAGGAATCCTTAACGGAATTAAATCTGCACTCGGCGTCCACTCGCCGTCAACAAAAACCAACTGGATCGGACAAATGCTCGACAAGGGTCTTGCAGGCGGTATCATAGACAATGCAAACGAGCCGCTTAACGCTATGGATCGCTTAAGTGCGGAT
>CALBHM010000310.1 GCA_937892835.1 uncultured Ruminococcus sp.
GAAAACGAGATTGGTTCTTGTTGCACCAAGTTCGCATTTATTGCAACCGTAGCAGTCGTTTTTCAGCTCGTTCCAATTAGTATACATCAGCGCACTCCTTTGCGTCGTTTTTTATTTGATGTGCAAGCTCGTCGAATGAAGAAAACTTTCTTTCCGGTCGAATAAACCTTGTCGGCCGTATATCGACGCTTTCGCCATAGATATCTCCGTGAAAATTAATTATATATGTTTCGCTGAGAACCTTTTCGGTTCCGACGGTCGGACGTTTGCCGATATTGGTTACGCCTTTGTAGTGCTTGCCCTCAACGGTAACATCTGTCTGATAAACTCCGAATTTCGGTAGTACAAGCTCCTTTGGCAGCTCCTGATTAATGGTTGGAAAGCCGAGCTTTCTGCCACGCTTGTCGCCGTCAATAACGGGTGCGGAAAAGCCAAATTTGTGACCGAGCATTTCATTTGCTTTTTTTATTTCGCCGTCTTCAATTAAATTCCTGATTTGTGTTGAGCTTACGGCACAGCCGGCAACGTCGACCTCACCGGCAATTTTGCACTTGATGCCGAGTTTGTTGCAAATTTCCTGCATTGTTTTTGCTGTACCTACAGCGTTCTTGCCGAAACGATAATTGTATCCGCAGCAAATCGCTCCCGCACCGAGATTTTTAACGAGAATTTTTTCGACAAAATCTTCGGGAGAAAGATCCTTTATCTCATTGAAAATAATTGTTTCGATTTTCAGTCCGTTTTTTATTATAAACTCGTTTCTCTCGCCGACTGTCATAAGCATCGGCGGAGCAATACCGGTGATTGCCTTCAAACTGTGTTCATCAAAAAGTACGGCAACGGGTACAAGGCCCTCCGCTCGGAAACTTTTTGCCGCTTCAAGCACCGCCATATGACCGACGTGCATGCCGTCAAAGTTGCCGAGAGCAACTGCTGTTCTTTTTGCAATTTTTTCGTCTGTCATAGTATCACCGGGAATGTTAATAGTCTAATTTAATGGATGCCGCCGAAATATGGAGCATAAAAATAATCATTTCTTCCTGAACATCTGCTTCATGCGCTGCTCCTTTGAAAGAACACGCTTACGAAGTCTAAGCGATTCGGGAGTAACCTCAAGAAGCTCGTCGTCCTTGATGAATTCCATTGACTGCTCAAGGCTGAGCGTTGAATGAGGAACAAGGCGAAGTGCGTCGTCGCTTCCTGCTGCACGGGTATTTGTCATCTGCTTTTTCTTGCAAACGTTGCAAACGATATCCTCGTTTCTTGAACATTCACCGACGATCATACCCTCGTAAACCTCAACGCCGGGTCCGATGAACAGACGTCCTCTGTCCTGAGTATTGAAAAGACCGTAGCCTGTGCTTGTGCCTGTTTCGTGAACAACGATCGAGCCACGCTCTCTGGTCTGAATATCGCCCTTGTACGGCTCGTAGCCGGCAAAGAGCTGATTCATGATGCCGTTGCCGTTGGTGTCGGTCATAAACTCGGAACGGTAGCCGATAAGTCCTCTTGCCGGAATTTTAAATTCAAGGTGAGTTGCTCCGCCGTTCCTCGAGCCCATGTTTTCAAGCT
>CALBHM010000311.1 GCA_937892835.1 uncultured Ruminococcus sp.
ACCGTACTTAGCAACAATGTTTGTTGCCTTGTTGACTGCATCACGGAGCGTTTCCTTATTAGTCTGAGTGACAACGAGCGGCATAACACCGATACATGTTACTCTATCCTTACTCTGATAGTTGTGATAGCCGGCTCTTACCTTATATGTAACCTTGCCATTTGTGGTCGAAATTGGAATAACAACGGGGCCGTTATACTTAACGCCCTCTGTCTCATAAGCACCTCTGTTATCAAAGTCGCCCTGGTTAGCCATATATGCTTTGTAGTTATTGTAAAGTTCTCTTGCAGGTGTATCGTTGTTGTGGTTGAGATCAATAATCTCGTCGGAAGAATCGGTCTTACCTGTACCGTCGGCAACATACCATGCACCGTTATCTGAGCCCTCATCGCTTGTTACCATGAGACCTGTTGAAAGGTTCGGAACCACATTAAGATTGTGATAACGGCTGACATCGACGGTAATATAAGCCTCAGGTGATGTTGCAAGTGTGTACTGCGAAACATCCTTTGAGCTTGAATCTATCTTATTCTCAACAAAATGGAATGATTTAGCCTTAAGATGTGGGCTGCCGTCACCGTTGACCCAGTTATATGCACTTTCATTATTCATTCCGGTATAGAAGAAGTTACCGTTTGAAACAACCTGAGCTGCAAACTGTGCATAAAGCTTTGTGCCCGCAACGCCGAGCTGAATGCCCTTTGCATTGGAGGAAGAAAAAGTAACAAGACTCTTTCCGCCTGTTGATGAGTTAGGAGCATGAGTTGCTTTTGCACTCGATGTATTAAATGAATGAATACCAGAAATCCACGAAATATCATATCCGTAGGAGTTTGTTCCTCGGTAGTTATTGGTGTTGATAGCAGTACCTACAGGCTGAATGTACGGCTTGTAAACATATGTATAAGCATATGCAACCTTTGTCTGACCGTCGAGCTTATCGACAAACGTTACCTTCCACTCGATGTAGTAACCCTTTGAAGCTGCAGCAAGATAAGGTGATATACTGTCTCTTGTAATTGTCGTGCTTATCTTGTTGCCTGCTTTTGTATAATAAATATATGACGCTGTACCGCTTGTATTATAGGCTCTGAGCGGTGTGTTGTACTCGTCGAGCTTGATAGTACAGTTGGCATTTGCATAGTCACCCGAGGAGGTCTGGCTCGTCTGAGTGTATGCGGTCATATCGGTCATGCTGCTCGTAAGATATTTATACGATACAGTAACCGAGCTGGCATTCTCATAATAGAAGTAAAAATTACCGGTAGAATTTTCACCTGTTCTGAGCGTCTGCAATTTTGTTGATTCATTAACCGTTGAATCAACAAACCACTGATAATTATACCTGTTCTGAGTTGTATATCCATCTAATTTCGGCTCAAGGTATATCTGCTCGGGTGCATAGAAATACACATTCGGAACAGAATTATCGGATACCGTGATTGCTGAGCTTGCGTCAACAGCAGAGCCTAAAAGTGCTCCTATGTCAAAGCAAACAAAGGTTGTGAGCATAAGCGTCAAGGCAAGAATGACAGATAACGCTTTTCTGCACGTTCGATGAACTTTCTTCATTAAAACTCCTCCTTATATAAATAAGAGTATGCCGGTTATTGTGATTATAGCATTTATATTGTGAATAGTCAATAGAAATTATATCTATTTGTCACTTTTTGAGTATAATATTTGATAATTTTTGAAAAAATCTGACAATTTTTATAAATGTATTGTAATTTTCAGAATAATCTTGCTCCTTTGTGAAAAGATATTATCGAGAAACAATTAGGAGATGAAGAAATGATAGATAAGATCTCATTGATATTGGTAATCATCGGAGCTATCAACTGGGGCTCAATCGGACTCTTTAAGTTCGATATTGTCGGCTGGATTTTCGGCGGTCAGGACGCAATCGTGAGCAGAATCATTTTTACGATTGTCGCACTCGCCGGCATCTGGTGCATTTCAATGCTTTTCAGAGACAAGAGGGAGCTTGAAGTCGGCACTTCGATGGAATAAGAGATCAAAACCGCAGGGCGCACCAAAACGTCCTGCGGTTTTTCCGTCATTTGTTCAATTCAGCAATGTATTCTTCCACTGACTGTTCCGGTCCGCCGAAAGCGATTAAGAGCACAACGGCTATAACGACAACAGCATATATACACCAAAAAGCACGGGCAAAATTGCGCTTATTGATATTTGTATTGTCGAAACAAAGCACAAGGTTCACGATCAGGCCTATAAGTGGAATAGTGAAAAGAACAGAATAGCCAAAATATGCCCACGGACTGATAGGTCTGAACTGCTCGGGTCCATTATAATTATACTTTGCCATTTTTATCATCCTTTTCTTCTTTATCTAATACTTTATTCCGCAAGGAACTTTTCGATCGGGCTTATATCAAGCTTATCAAACTGCTTTATGAACTCGTAAAAGCTCTTTGCAATTTTCTTCACTCCGCCCTTTTCGTTGCTTTCCATATTAAACGGCATAACGGGGTCGTGCACGCTCAGGCGAAGAAGAAGCCAGCCGTTTCCGTTATCCTTATCGGCAGAAATTCTCATACCCTCACGGTTGTCATCGGCAATCGTCCAGCCGTCCTTGCCCGAATAATACTTTTCAAGCTCCTCGATTATATTCTCTCCGTATGCTCTGAAATCGTCGCACTTGATTGAGAAACGCAGCTCCTTAGCCTCAACCGGCTGCTTGAGCGGAGCAAGAATATTCTTTATAGCTTCACCCGACTTATCTCTTGCAAGCAGAATTACAATTTTGGTCATGAGATATGCGCCGTCATCAAGATAATAATTTTCCTTAAACGCCGCATGACCCGAGGTCTCCATTGCAAGCGGACAGAATTTACCTGCCTTGTTCAGCTCGATCTGCTTGTTTATAACGTTTCTGTAGCCTCTCTTGAAACGATAATGCTCGCCGCCGATGGACTCTATGTATTCTTTCAATCCGTCCGAGGTTACGGAATCGGTAACGATAACGCCGCCGTCGTGACCCTCAAGAGCTATGTAAGAAGCGAGCGCAACAAGACGGTTACGATTAATTTCCTCGCCGTTATTC
>CALBHM010000312.1 GCA_937892835.1 uncultured Ruminococcus sp.
GTGATGAAAATGGACAAATAAATAAAGAAAACTAATCTCTCTTGTTTGTTTTCTTTATTTATTTGTCCATTTTCATCACATCAATGTAAATTAATATAGAACCTACATCTATGCCATGTGCTAGGAATATACCAGTAAAAATTATGTTCTTTTTTACTATGAGTCACAAGCCACATAAAGTATATAAAACTCGAAACGAACAAAATAATTAATAAGATTACAAACGAAACAACTTTTGTCTGTTCATTTTCCTTTATTAAAAATGACAGAATTAAAAGAATTGCAATAATAGATATTTGAAAAACATATGCAATATAGTATTTAACAATGTATTTATAAAATCTCGACATTTTCATATATTCACTATTAAATACAAAAAGGCAATGATATCTATAAATAAAGCCATGATTCTTTTTATACTTTTTTTGAAACGATTTCGGTTTGTCTGCAAAGAAAAAGAAATAAAGAAATTCATTATTAATTTCATTTATACCCAAAAGTAAAATAGGAATAATTATTGTAAGGTAAATCCAACGATTTCTAAAAAATTCCGAAATAATCTCCATTACAAATCACATCCTTAATTGAATTATCTTTTTCTTATTTTGTTCCAGATTGCTTTTACAATTGTTGAAAAAACTGATTTAATTGAATTTTTTAAAAGCTTTTTAGAAACAAATCTATTGTTTTTTAAATATCTCGTAGCCTGTTTGGCGGCTTTTCCTTTATAAGCTTTTGCAGCAGCTCTAAGTCCTCTACTCTTATATACTTTTCGGAACGTGGTAGAAGTTTTTCTGATAGTCTCTTTTCCAGCTTTAGTTACTGCTTTTGTACTATCGCCACCACTGACACCACCAATTACACCTTCAACTCCCGCAACAATCAAATTTCTTGCATTGATCTCCCCATCTATAAGTTGATCAAGTGCCTCGTCTCCGAGAGAAATAGCTGTATTTATCGAAATTGATGCAACCACACCAACACCAGTCATTGACAATCCACCGCTGATAGCTCCTGTCGTAAATGATATTCCCAAATGAAGCCACGCTTTTGTTTTTTCGTCATCAGAACCACCAGATCTATATGTATTCACAACATTTATTATATCGTCAATAGAATTTAAAGCTCCTCCTATTACAGCACCTACAACAATGTGCCAAATATTGCCTTTGCCATCGCTACGGGTAACAGGGTTGTTATCACAATAGGCAAACAAATTCTTATCGGTCAAAGCTTCCGGTGTTGCTGCCGATAAAATTGAATCATCCGAACTAACAAAACGTTTAACCGCCGGATCATAATAACGAGAATTTACATAGTACAATCTCGTTTCCGTATCGTAATAATAGCCACGATAACGAATGGGATTGGTCTCGGTTATGTTCTGTGTATCGGCTGATGTGGCGTTTTCGGTTACTCTGCCCCAAGCGTCGTAGGTATAGCTTCCGACCAATGTGCCCGAAGCGTTGTAGATTTGAATTACGTCGCCTCGCCAGTTGCATACAAAGTAGTAATCGTTTATGCCGTCGCCGTTCTTGTAGCGAATTCCCGACGGATTTCCGTCCGCATCGTAAAAATACCACAAAGCACTGCTTCCGCCGAGTGTTTCATACTGCAAGCGGTTGCCTACATAGTAATACTTGTGCTCCAAGCCAACATTTGGAATGGTTTTCGATGTTCTCAGTCCGTCAACATCATAGGTAAAGCCGATGTTTATCGTTCCAAACTTCATTGACGCAAGCTGTCTGCCGTTCTGCCATGTGAGCGTGTAACCCCTGTATGTCAGCGAATAAAACGATATTATCACATAAAAATGCAGACCACAGGAAAACCCTTTCGTAATAAATTTAAGTTTCTTTAACAAACTAATCCATTTAAGCAATTATTTTTAATGACTGCCTGTTTTACACTTCTTAATTTGTTTAATATATCCAAATAAATAATAAACAGTAAGTAAAAGGAATATTAGTAAAAAAACAGAATCAAAAATTAACTGATTACAAGTCATTTTGTCAATATTTAATATTAAAAAAATTAGAAGCAATAAAAAGAAAACAAAGAAAAACAATAATTTTGTCCTAATGACCGCCTTTATATAATCCATCCTAGCACCACGAATAAATTGTATTATATCTTTATTTCCATCTATTCTGTACAACGAATAATAAGAAAGGTTAGTCTGGACTTTATTTCCATTAACATATCGTTCACATGCAATCATGCTTTCATCTCTATATGCAGCATATGAAATGAAATAGTCAGATTCATTTGCTTTAACTTCATTGAACAAAAAAATGTATGAATATTTAATATTGGTAACCCTATATCCTTTTTTTTCAAATTCACACAATTTTTTTTCCAATTCATCAACCTTCCATATTGGGAACAATATTATCCTTTTCATATAATCACCTAAAAATTTTTCTAAAAATATTTTTAGCTCCAGTAACAAATCCGCTTATTAAAGAACCAACAACCGATGATTTTCCTCTTGCGGTATTCATTCGTTTGATTCCATTTTGAAGCGTAGACATTCCCCTCTTTATAGCTGCCTTTCCATATCTGTCACCTTTTAGTATCCTTTGCTCCCCTTTAACTACTCTGTAAGCGCCTTTCCCCATAAGGTTACTGGCTGCTTGAGATGCATTTTTTGTAATGCCATATGAAATTGCCGAAGCTGCAGCTCCAATCGCAGAATCAATAATAATGTCTCCCCAATCAATATTTTCCAGACTTATTTTCTCAATAAAAAATTGATTTGCAAAATTTCCAGCCCCGCCTAAAACTCCTCCAGCCACAATTTGTGCAACTGCAGGAAGACCAGAAGCACCAATCAAACCTCCAACTGCACCTATTCCAGCGCTCAAAACTACTGCTTTTGCATCTCCGCCAGCTATGGCTGTTGAAACTGCTCCTATGGCTCCACCAACAACAGCACCAACAACATAATTCCAAAATTCCCCATTGCTATCAACACGAACAACCGGGTTATTATCGCAATATGCAAAATAGTTTTTATCAGTAAGCCCTTGCGGTGTTGCTGTAGAAAGAGAATCATCGTCAGCATTGAGCATTCGTTTTACAGCCGGATCATAATAACGAGAATTTACATAGTACAATCTCGTTTCAGAGTCGTAGTAATAACCACGATAACGAATGGGGTTGGTCTCGGTTATGTTCTCCGTATCGGCTGATGTGGCGTTTTCGGTTACTCTGCCCCAGGCGTCGTA
>CALBHM010000313.1 GCA_937892835.1 uncultured Ruminococcus sp.
TCGTCGTAGATGTTCAGGATCGTGCCGCCGGGATAGCCGAACACGGTGTCCACGCCCTGCTCCAGCAGACATTCCATCAAGACTTGTGATGCAGTCATTCTCATGGGATGATTTCCTCCTTTGGAAATAGATAATAGCCGGCGGCGGACGGGCCCGGCGGAATACAAAAAATGCTCCGTCCAGCAAATAGGACGAAGCACTGACTCCGTGGTACCACCTAAATTCGGTATAACCGCACTTGTATCTCTGTAACGGGAGAATCCGGTAACACTCATCGTGTACAGCTCAAAGACGGGTTCGATAAAACCTTGTCGGGAGCTTTCACCAACCGCTCTTTCTCTGTGGCGCAGTTTTATCTAATGTTTCTTATCATAGCTTTTCAGTATGGTATTATTTTATCACAGCGGAGCGCGATTGTCAAGGGGGAAGAGGGATAGAGCAGAGAAGTGTACAGAATACCGCCGCAGGAGCGTTTGTAACTTCTGCGGCGGTGTTATATCACCATATCTTATCGTTATACGGCGTACTTTCGACACCTCGTTCTTGTAATTTCGCAACCATTTTATCAAGCTTTCCTTTCCATAGCTTTTTGAACCATTTTGTCTTGCCAAACCATTTTACGAGAGTAGGACTTATCGCATAATAAGTATGTATAAACGCTCTGCCGTACCATGTTTTCGCAAGTGTATTATCACGATAACGGCGAAGTGTCCAAACCTGTGGGCAATCGTATGAACCGTATACAGCGGTAGCAACATAACAACCACGATTCCATACATAAATATACGGTATCTTGAAATCCGGTTCTACAGCCTTTACTTTCTCTCCGTATTTTTTCATTTCTTCATTGAGTTCGGTGACCATTTCATTTGTCGATGAAACTTCAGTACCCTGCATAAAAGTTCGTATTGCCTGTACATTTTCTAGTATCAGAACAAAATTTTTAGAATAGCGTATATCATCAACAAATGATATAGCGTATTTTTCTACCGCACAACAATTTACGATTGAATTGATGAGCTTTATCTTATCACCATAGCTCATAATTTTGATGTAATCGACTATCTGCTTTTGAATATTATTACATGCATTAAGAGCACACAAGTTCAGTGCATCAGCGATTTTTTTATCAATTGAGGTATCGATTTTAACATTGTAATCAGCTAATTTCCCGTTGAATTGTTTTTTAAATTCCCTGATTATAGTAATTACCGTATACAATCTGTTACGCTTGTCATCTGAAGGTTCCTTTACGAAATCATCGCATTCTATACCGATTCCTCTGATTATTACGTATTCAAGTTTATCAACAACATTATCGAGTTCTGTTTCAACTTCACTTTCATCCAGCTCTTTTAATCCATTCAGTAAATGCCCGATTGAAGTGTCGATAGATTTCATATCAGCGTCAATACAGGCTATTATAAAATACATATATGCACACAACAAATCAATCTCGGATGAGTATTTGTAATAATCTGATGCATCCTTTAGTTGAAAAAACTCATTACACTTTTCAACAGCACTATAATAATCTGAACGGTTGTATAAATCAATGATTTCATCATACAGCTTATTAACCTTGCTTGGCGATGATACCGTTGTCGGATTTTCCATTATAGCATCTACGCTGTTTCCTATTTCTTCAATCTTATTAAAAATATATTCTGAAAAAATTTTTTGCAATTCAGACTTTGTATATTCAGTACCGCATTTTCTGCATACAAATGACTCGCCTTTTGCTTCAACGCTGTCCTCATCCCCGCAATTCTTACAATATGTTCCCATAACATCCTCCTAAATTTTATAAGTTTTTAAAGCTATCCAGTAAAATATCGTTCCTAAAACATAGCAACATAAATCTATCGGATCGCTTACGGAATTCTCCACGAATATTGGTGCAACATACTCCCAGAATAAACCCGCTGTAAATCCGACAGAAAGTAAATGTACAAATCTGCTTACTTTGTATTTTCCAAAAGCCAGTGTGATATTTACGATTGGCAGAAATACTAACGGACATATCAAATCATCGAAATAGCATCTCAGAAAATAGCTAAGATAAGCTATGTTCAGATCGGACAGAAAAATTTTATTTATCAAATACAGTTCTCCAAAAACGATTATTAACGATAAATTGAATTTTTCATTTTTAAGTACGTTACAAATCTTCTTTGTTATATTCATATCAAAGAAAAGCAACAATAAGCAGTGCAGCAACTATAGCAACTATAAGACCACCTATAGTTAATCCGTTTCCGCCTTTCATAATATCACCCCTTTAATAAAGTTTAATTTATTCCGGTTATATTTCTATACCCAAGCAGGCAAAAACTATTAGTGTAATCAGTATGGGTATACTGAACATACCTAAATATAATAAAAGTCCTTGAAAGCCTACCATGTTTTCAAAAAACTTCATGATTCCCAGTCGGTTTCCGTTTTCGTCTTTTTTTAAGTAAAAGACAAGAGTAGTAATAAAATAACCTACTCCTATAATAGAAGCTAACGCTAAAATTACCACAATGAGCATCATATCATCAATTCTCCTTTTAATTTTGAAAATTTATTTTGTACAACAACCGTAATGAACTTGCATATTTTCTTCATTTAAAAACCCTCCAACATTTTCTGAACACGGTAAATGATTTTCAACATAATCATCACCGCATTTACTTTTTTCGACTTCATTATATCACAACCTAACGTTGTTGTCAACAACAAAATAGTTTTTTAAATTTTCCTTTTATTTTGGTACAATAAAGGTAAAATAAATGCAGGAGGTTGTTATGGTTAAGAACTTACGGTTGTTAAGAGAAGAAAAAGGTTATTCCCAACAAAAGCTTGCCGAAATGCTCAATATCACACAGCAGGCAATATTCAAGTACGAAAAGACAGATAATGAACCTGACATCTCCACCCTTATACGCTTAGCTGAAATTTTCGATGTGTCGGTTGATTATCTTATCGGAAATACCGATATCCGTGAACCGCTTATTATCCGGTCACCCGATAATCTTTCCGAACAGGAGCTTACTCATCTGCGACAGTGGCGTACACTTCCGCATAATATCAAAAGCAGTCTTGATGTGCTTATTTCCAGCATACACAATCCCGATAAATTCATATAAATATTAAAACACCGCAGAGCATTTACCCTCTGCGGTGTTTTTTACGGAGTATGTTTGTTTATCTTTAAGTCGTTTGCCGGAATTTAGGAAGCAAGTGCCTTACCGAGTTCAACGCACTGTTCTGTAGCTGTATCATCGGGAGCTTCGTTGCAGATAACGCATTCGCCTGCCATAACTGCGCCGTCAGCGATACACTGTTCTTCCCAGTTTCTCATCCATTCGCCGTCGCCCCAGCCATAAGAACCGAAAAGTCCTACCTTCTTGCCTGAAAGCTTAGCTTCGCAAGCGTTGAACATAGGCTCAAACTCGCTGTCCTCAAGCTGTTCGCTGCCCATTGAAGGACAACCGAAAGCGATAGAATCGAACCGGTCAACCATATCGGCTGAGAAGTCTGCCGCTGTGAATACGCTTACTTCTGCGCCTGCGCTCTTTGCACCCTCTGCAACTGAGCCTGCCATAGCCTCGGTGTTGCCTGTTCCGCTCCAATATACTACTGCTGTTTTCATAATAAAAAATCCTTTCATAAATGTTCTTTATATTATGCAACTGTAAGCTGCACGATACTCCTGCCGTTTGCCCACATTTTCTGGTAGACAGCTCTGCACTTGTCAAATCTCGCAAAGGTGCGCATAGCCTCGCACTCATTGCAGTAAACCTTCCAACAGCCCGTGCACCGGCTGTTCTTGCCCGCATTATCGATAAATCCTATAACGTCCCCAAGCGGATATCCTAAGAATATTCCTATCTCATGCGGGAAATCCTCGCTATTTACAAGCTTTTCCCTGAGAATGTCAATGCAGTATCCGATATCGGTATTTTCATAACCGTGACGCTTCATAAAGCGCGCTACGCCCGGACGGCTGAGATCCTCGGCAAGCTTTTCCGCTCTGTATACATATATCAGTGCCGTGTTTTCACGCCTTCTCAGCACCGTCACGCTGATGCCCTTGACGGACAGCTCTTTGTTCCAGCGGCTGACCGCATTCTCAAGCTCGCTTACATCACCAAATCTGCAATTGAACAGATTAGCGGTTTTGAGAGATGCCAGAGTAGGGGAGCAGTTGTCGATCAGATACTGCTCAAAACAGCACCCTTTCATACTGCCGCGCTTCTTTCGGCTAAAAGCTGTGACAGTGCTACAACACTGCTCGAGTGAACTCTTGCCACGGGAACGCTGTTGCGCTTTGCCTCCTGTGTGGCACTCAGCATCATCTTGTGCGATACCGTATTTGTAAACAGTATCAGCAGGTCGGGAGTGCCGACTTTCTTCTTAAGAGAGCTGTTTTCCTTGACAAATACCTTAGCCTTGTCATAGCCATAAGCCTTGCATATGTCCGCATAACGAGTTTCCATTCGCTCGTTACCGCCGATTATTACTACGCTCATATATCTTATCCTTTCTGTTGCTCATTACCGCGTTAGTCTAAACTAACCATATCTTTTTAAATAAACGGCTAACTGCCGTTTATAATATCGAGTTGTCGTATGATAACCGCGTTAGCCTCTGCTAACTGTTTATAGTTTATCACACGTTTTTTGTTTTGTCAATAGGGTTTGGATAATTTTTATAAAATTTCTTTGCATTAAGTACAAATTCAAAAGCAGGTTCTCCTTTTATCAGTTTTTTCGAGTAAATACCGAGCGTTACCGGCGGCAGTCCACCGATAGGTAAATATTCCAGCTCATCGTCATACATATACGGCATCATCGGGAAAGCCGTGATACCGAGTCCTGCCTTTGCCATTGCAAATGCCGCCTCACAGCCGTCCGCAAGCAGTACGTTGCTGTTATTGGGCATACCGAGCTTCATATAACCCGACATTGCAGCGTC
>CALBHM010000314.1 GCA_937892835.1 uncultured Ruminococcus sp.
TATCAAAAGCGTTGATTCTACCCTGCATTTGACCAAGGCGATGGGTCTTGTTGCTTCCTCAAAGATTAGAGGTGCGACGGCGGCAATGCTCAAAAGCCGTGATTATTCCTCGGCTCTCGGTGCAATAGTCGACCAGCTTGCTTCATGTGCAGAGTGCAAAAAAAGCTCTTTTGTCGCAGGCAACGGAAGCGATAAAGTGAAGCTTATCGTGATAGCAGGCGACAGGGGACTTGCAGGCGGCTACAATGCCAATGTATTTCGTGAAGCAGCAAATTATCCCGACGCCGAGTTTATCCCAATCGGCAAGCGAGCTTGTGAAAGATATTCTGCAGAAGTTAATTCTTCGGAAAAATTTTCGGCTGCGGATTCCTATAATCTTGCAAAGAAGCTCTGTGCCGAGTTCAAAAACGGTGAATTCGGAAAGCTCGGAATAATAAGCACACATTATGTTTCAATGATGACGCAGGAGGCGACCGTTCAGTGGGTGCTTCCGCTTGAAAAGAAAGAAGCTCAGTCGGGTGCAGGCACGGTCTTTGAACCGAATGAGGAATATATTCTTGATACGGCAGTTCCCGAGTATGTTACGGGAATTATCTTCGGCACCGTTCGTGAGAGCTACACCTGCGAGGTTGTGGCAAGAAGAACTGCGATGGATTCCGCAGGCAAGAATGCACAGCAGATGATTGACGATCTAAGATTGCAATATAACCGTGCAAGGCAAGGTGCTATTACGCAGGAGATTACGGAAATCATCGCAGGCAGCGGATCATAATCCTTTTAAGGAGTGATATTTTTGAAAAATTCAAATATAGGAAGCGTATCTCAGGTTATGGGTCCTGTTGTTGACGTGCGCTTTGATGAGGGCAACCTGCCCGAAATCAACAATGCGCTGACAGTTCCTATCGGCGAAAAAACGCTGACGGTTGAGGTTGCTCAGCATATCGGCGACAATACCGTTCGCTGTATTGCCATGGCGTCAACCGATGGCTTGACGAGAGGTGCGCCTGTTACCGATACGGGTCATGCAATCAGCGTGCCTGTCGGTAAAGATACGCTCGGACGTATTTTTAACGTTCTCGGTGAGGCTGTTGACAATGAGCCAACACCCGAAACCAAGGAGAGATGGAACATTCACCGTCCCGCTCCGAGCTATGATGAGCTTTCAACATCAACCGAAATTCTCGAAACGGGAATCAAAGTTATTGACCTCATTTGCCCCTACGCAAAGGGTGGTAAAATCGGCCTTTTCGGCGGCGCAGGTGTCGGCAAGACGGTTCTTATCATGGAGCTTATCAATAACATTGCAAAGCAGCACGGCGGTATTTCTGTTTTCACGGGTGTCGGCGAGAGAACCCGTGAGGGTAACGACCTTTACAATGAAATGAAAGAATCGGGCGTTCTCAACAAGACCGCACTTGTTTACGGTCAGATGAACGAGCCGCCGGGAGCGAGAATGAGAGTCGGGCTTTCGGGACTCACCATGGCAGAGTATTTCCGTGACGAGGAGAAGCAGGATGTTCTTCTTTTCATTGACAATATATTTAGATTTACACAGGCCGGCAGTGAGGTTTCCGCTTTGCTCGGACGTATGCCCTCGGCCGTTGGATATCAGCCGACGCTTGCAACGGAAATGGGCGCATTGCAGGAGCGTATTACATCGACTAAGAAAGGCTCAATTACATCGGTTCAGGCGGTTTATGTTCCTGCCGATGACCTGACCGACCCTGCTCCGGCAACAACCTTTGCTCATCTTGACGCAACAACGGTTCTTTCAAGAAGCATTTCTTCACAGGGTATCTATCCTGCGGTTGATCCGCTTGAATCAACGAGCCGAATCCTTAATCCCGAGATCCTCGGGGATGAGCATTATGCGGTTGCAAGAGAGGTTCAGCGTGTTCTTCAGCGTTATAACGAGCTGATGGATATCATAGCCATTATGGGTATGGATGAGCTTTCCGATGAGGATAAGCTGCTTGTAAGCCGTGCAAGAAAGGTTCAGAGATTCCTGTCGCAGCCGTTCCATGTTTCGGAGAAGTTTACTGGCTTATCGGGAATTTATGTTCCTCGCTCGGAGACGATAAGAGGCTTCAAGGAAATCCTTGAGGGCAAGCATGATGATATCCCCGAATCGGCATTCCTCTTTGTGGGAACGATTGATGATGTTGTTGAAAAGGCGAAGGAGTTATCGTAATGAATACTTTCAAACTGACGATAGCTTCGCCCGACGGCAACAAGTTTTCCGACGAGGCGCAAATGCTTACGGTTAGGGGAATTGACGGCGACTTGGCGATAATGGCAGGCCATATACCGTTTATCACGGCATTACAGCCGTGTGATTGCAAGGTAGTCCTTCCCGATGAAACCGAAAAAATCGGAGCAGTTGACGGTGGCTTGCTCACCGTCTCGGAAAAAGGAGTAACCCTCCTCTCCGGCAGCTTTCAATGGAAATAATTTATAAAATAAGACACCCGAATTTCTTTTTTGAAACTCGGGTGTTTTCTCAGTTCATTATATATTCCGAATTGAACAGCTCGTAAATTGCGTTATTCAGGTTCTTATTTTCGGCCTTTTGCAGGTTGAAGTCGTCTGCCAAAATCTCCTGTGCAAAACGGTGGGCTTCGGTCAGCAATGCCGAGTCGGTGAGCGATGCCATTTTCATGTTCGGCAGTCCGTGCTGGCGTGCACCGAAGAAATCACCCGGGCCACGCATTTTCAAATCCTCGTCGGCAATCTTGAAGCCGTCAGTCGTTTTTGTCATGATCTCCATACGCTTCTTTGCACCGTAGGTTTTGGCATCGGAGATAAGAATACAGGTCGATTTATATTGTCCTCTGCCGATTCGTCCTCTGAGCTGGTGAAGCTGCGAAAGACCGAATCGCTCGGCGTTTTCGATAACCATGATGACTGCATTCGGCACGTCAACGCCGACCTCGATAACCGTTGTTGCGATGAGAAGCTTGACCTCACCCGAAACAAAGCGTGACATGACCTCGTCCTTTTGTTTCGACTTCATCTTTCCGTGGAGCAGTCCTACCTCATAGCCGCTGAAAAATCCCTTTGAAAGATTTTCGGCGTAGCTTTCGGCAGCGGCAATATCATCATCGCCTTCCTCAACAAGGGGACATACAATATAGCCCTGCCTGCCCTCATCAAGGTGCTTTTTGACATAGCCGAACGCTCTCGCTCTGAGCTTGCCTGTGACATAATATGTCTCAATCGGCTGTCTTCCCGGCGGAAGCTCATCGAGCACTGAGACGTCCAAATCGCCGTAGAGCATGAGGGCGAGCGTCCTGGGAATTGGTGTTGCCGACATGACAAGCGTGTGAGGCTTGTTGCCTTTTTTGCTCAGTGCCGCCCTGTGCTTAACACCGAAGCGGTGCTGTTCGTCTGTTATGACAAGTCCGAGCGCATTAAACTCGACATCATCCTGAATCAGTGCATGAGTTCCGATTATCAGTTGAGTTTCACCGCTTTTTAAGCGGCTTTTAATTGCTCGCTTGTTTGCGGCCGTGACCGAGCCGGTCAGCAGTTCGGTGTGAATGTTTGTGTTTTTAAAAAAGTTTTGGCATGTTTTGAAATGCTGCTGCGCAAGAATTTCCGTTGGTGCCATAAATGCACATTGATAGCCGTTTTTGACAACGGTATAAATCAGTGCGGCAGCGACTGCGGTTTTTCCTGAGCCTACGTCGCCCTGCAAAAGGCGGTTCATCGTTATGCCGCTCGTCATTTGTCTTATGCTTTCGCTGACCGCACGTTCCTGTGCGCCTGTCATTTTAAACGGCAAAAGTCTCTTGAATTCATCGGTGAAATCCCGGGAGATTTCAACAGGGGTTGATTCTTTTCTGTTGCCTTTCAGCTTCATTAGGCCAAGTTGGAAGATGAAAAGTTCTTCAAAAATAATTCTGCGCCGTGCTTCATGGAGCATATCCTCGTTCGTAGGCCGGTGAAGCTCACGAATCGTCTTGTTGATTTCCATAAGGCAGAGCTTGTCCCTGAGCGACTGCGGCAGACAGTCCGTAAAATAATCGTTTCCTGAGGAAAAGACCTGACGTATCAGCTTTTCTATATACTTTGAGTTAATACCTGCCGTCAGATGATATATTGAATGAATCCGTTCGCCGCTCGATGCCTTCTCAATCAGAGGTGATGACATTTCACGGCGATGAAAATTTCCGCCGACCTTTCCGTAGAAAAGATATTCTTCACCTGCCTCAAGGGATTCTGCGGTGTATTTGCTGTTGAAAATCGTGATGTTCATGAGCGATTCGCCGTCGGTTGCAACGGTTTTGTATATCGTCATGCCCTTGCTGACTTTCGCTCCTCTCGGCTTGTGGTCAACTGTAGCTTTGATGCAGCAAGGCTCATCAAACGGGGCAGCGGCAATGCTCGTTACTTTGCTCCAGTCTGTGTATTCTCTCGGATAATAACGCAGAAGATCACCGACGGTGAAAATTCCGAGCTTGTTCAAAAGCTTGGCTCTCTTTTCGCCGACACCTTTCAAGTATTGTATATTGGTGGTTCTGTCCATCACTGCGCCGTCCATTCGTCAATATTGGCAAAGCAATCTCCGGGAACGGTCTTGATTTCGTTCTTGATTTGATCCGAGTTGACGGTGATGCCCTGTCTGAAAGCGAGCGGAATAAACGGAAGATCATCGGAAAAAGTGCCTATGAGCCTTTGCATATCCGCCTGTCCGCTGAGATATTTGTCGTAAATTCTTGATGTTTCGCTTTTTTCGGAAATTCCGTATCTGAGACCGCCTTCGGCGGAGAAAAATCTCGAAAGGCTAAAGTTGTTCGAAAGCTCTGTTTCGCCGATGTACATGTCAAAGCTTTCGCTTTCAACAGCAGAAGCGTAGTCGGAATAGGAAACCTCTCGAATCGTAACATTAATATTGATTTTTTCGAGTGCCTGCTGAATTCCTCTTGCCATCGAACGGCGAAAATCATTTTCGCTGTTTACGAGCAT
>CALBHM010000315.1 GCA_937892835.1 uncultured Ruminococcus sp.
ATAATTGCAGACAAGAACAAGGCAATTACGGTTGAATCCGTCGCCGACGGGCTGAAAATCTATGACAATCCGGTCGGTGTACTTACGAACAATCCGCCGTTTGGAACACAGATGCAACGGCTCAACGATTTCTCGTACCTCTCACCAAAGCAGCCCAATAACAATTTCTCGGACAAGCTTTCGTTTGATATGTACAGCAGAGGAATGGGTGCAATCGGTCTGCCGGGCGATCTTTCCTCGACTTCTCGATTTGTCAGGGTCGCATTCACTAAGATGAATTCCATCTCGGGCGAGTCAGAAAAGGAAAGCGTCAGCCAGTTCTTCCACATTCTCGGCTCGGTCGAACAGCAAAGAGGCTGCTGTGAGGTTGCCGACGGCAAATACGAAATCACGATTTACACCTCCTGCTGCAACGCAAGCAAGGGAATTTATTACTACACAACGTATGATAACCGCCAAATTACGGCTGTTGATATGCACCGTGAGGATCTTTGGAGCAACGAGCTGATTCGCTATCCAATGCTCACAGACAGCAACATTCTTTGGCAGAATTAAAAAGATATTACAGGGCGACCGACGGTCGCCCATTTTATTTTCTCTCAAAAAAGACCTCCACTTACAGTAAGCGGAGGTTCAAACAAATTATTTACTTTTTCTGCTGGGTCGGGCCGTAATTTGCCGCTCCTGTATATGCAACATCCTCGGAGTCGGATAATATTTCGTCACAGTGGACTACATGTGAATAAATCTGCTTTTGGATTGACTGCAAAGCAAAATAATATTATAATATTCAATAATCTATAATACAAAGGAAAGATTCAATGAAAGTGCTTAAAAGGCTGTCGGCAATTTTTCTTGCGGCAGCAATGATAATCCTTACATCATGTCAGGCAAAAAAAGCATTCTCGGATGACGCAACTCTCCCTGAATTATCAAATATGAAACCCGTCGTTGATATAACTCAAACAACGGAGCAGACAACAGCCGCAGTTTCTTCAACAACATTGCCCACTGCGACAAGCACCACCGTGCAAACACCTGTCGACCAATACAAAACCGCACTCACCTACTGCGTCGACACCGATAGATTCAGCCAGCAAAAAAATACTGACAAACGTATTTATCCTGCGAGCATGACGAAATTTCTGACTGCTTACACGGCGTTGAAATATGTCAAGCCTGAGACAAAACTAAAGGTAGGCTCGGAACTTGATATGGTTCAGCCCGAGTCAAGTCTGTGCCTTATTCAAAAGGGCAACGTGCTCACTCTTTATGACCTGTTGACAGGACTTTTAATAATGTCGGGCAACGATGCGGCTTATACAATAGCCGTCGGCACGGCACGGCAGCTCCGTCCCAAGGATAAGCTGAGCGACAAGCAGGCTGTCGCATATTTCTGCGAACTGATGAACAAAACCGCAGCAGAAATCGGCATGGCGGACAGTCATTTTGAAACGCCCGACGGTTGGGACAACGAGAAACAGTACACCACTACAGCCGATCTTCTGACTTTGACAAAATTCGCAATAAAAAATCAGAGCATTAAAAAAATAATTTCTATCAAAGAAACGAAGGTGACATTTGCCACAGGCGGAAGCATAACGTGGAAAAATCATATCAAGCTCATTGACCCGAAAAGCCCCTATTATTGCAAGGACTTCATCGGCGGCAAAACAGGTACGACCGACAGTGCCGGCTATTGCCTGATATCCGTATTCGAGAAAAACGGCAAGACCTATATAATTATTGTAACAGGCTGCAAGGATGACAATGCCCGCTGCGCTGCCACGCTCGATTTGTACGGTCGGATTAAGTGATTGTTTGATTTGCAAAACCAAATATAAAAAAGGCTATGACAAGATTTTCTGTTTCGTCATAGCCTTTAATTTTATTCAATTTCAAAAAGTCTGCGTGCGTTTTCGTTGGCGGTGTCGATAAGCTTTTGAGTGTCCGTATGTCTGACCTCGGCAAGCTTCTCGGCGGAATATGCAATCAAATCCGACGAATTGCGCTGACCTCTGAACGGCACCGGTGTCATGTACGGACAGTCCGTTTCGAGCAGCAGCCTGTCCTCAGGAACAATTTCGGCAACCTCCAGCGGTTTTCGTGCGTTCTTGAACGTAACTGCGCCGCCGAGACCGATATACATTCCGAGCTTCAGCACTTCTTTCGCCATCTCGGTGCTTCCGGAGAAGCAATGCACAACACCCTTGGGCTTATACTTTTTCAAGAGGTTCATCGTGTCCTCGTGCGCTTCACGGTCGTGAACGATAACAGGCAGGTCAAGCTCCTTTGCAAGCACGATTTGCTTTTCAAAAATATCAAGCTGTTTATCCTTCGGAACAAAATCGTAATGATATTCCAGTCCTATTTCGCCGACGGCTACGCACTTCGGGTGCGAATAAAGCTCCCTGATTTTTTCAAGCTCGTCGTAAGAAGCGTCCGTGATATTGCTCGGATGAATTCCGACAGCCGAGTAAAAATAATCGTATTTCTCGGAAAACTCAATACTTTTAAGGCTCGACGTAAGGTCACAGCCGCAGTTTATTATATTCACAACACCCTTCGAGGGCAGAGATGCCAGAAGCTCGTCTCTGTCCTCATCGAATTTTTCATCGTCATAGTGGGCGTGCGTATCAAAAATTGATTGGTACATTATCTTATCTTTGCTCCGTTCGGCATGCCGTCAACAAATACGACCTTTGCCTCTTCACCTGCGTCGGCGGCAAGAATCATTCCGTTGCTCTCAACGCCGCAAAGTACGGCCGGCTTGAGATTTGAAACAACAATTACCTTATGACCGATAAGCTCCTCAGGCTTGTACCATTTTGCGATTCCGCTCGCAACGATTCTCGGCGTTTTGCTGCCGTCGTCAAGCGTAAGCTTCAAAAGCTTCTTCGCTTTCTTGACCGGCTCACAGTCTTTGATTTCAGCAACCTTAAGCTCCACCTTGGAAAAATCCTCAATGCCTATTTTTGCAAGGCCATCGGCTTCCTCAACCTCGGCGTTTTCCTCCTTGGCTGCCTCCTGAGCGGCTTCGGCTCTCGCTTCAATCTTCTCGAACATTTCCTTTGCGTCAATCCTTGCAAAAAGCGGCTCGGCTTTGCCTACAACGGTGCCGGCCTTGAGTGCGCCGAAAGATGAAAGAGAATCGTAATCCTTGATATCTGTGTTCATCTGAGCAAGAATTTTTTCCGATGTTTCGGGCAGGAACGGAGAGAGAAGAACCGCTACGAAGCGAATGCTTTCAAGCAGATTGTAGAGCACGGTACCAAGACGTGCTTTCTTGCTTTCGTCTTTTGCAAGTGCCCATGGGGTTGTCTCATCAATATATTTGTTGCAACGCTTTGCGAGCGTGAAAATCGCATCAAGAGTGTCGCTGACTCTGTATTCGGAGAGAAGCTTATCAACCTTGCCGACAGTCTCAACCGCAAGGGTTTTCAGCTCGTCGTCAAGCTCTTCCGTTACGTCGCCCGGCTGCACAACGCCGTCGAAATACTTGTTCGTCATGGCAATCGTTCTGTTAACGAGGTTGCCGAGGGTATTTGCAAGGTCGGCATTGTAACGCTCAATCATGTTCTCGTATGTGATCGAACCGTCGGAAGCATAGGGCATTTCGGCAAGCAGATAATATCTTACAGCGTCGACGCCGAAAAGCTCAACAAGGTCATCGGCATAGATAACGTTGCCCCTCGATTTTGACATCTTGTCCGTGCCGAAAAGAAGCCACGGATGACCGAAAACCTGCTTCGGAAGCGGCTCACCGAGAGCCATAAGCATAATCGGCCAATAAATTGTGTGGAAACGAACGATATCCTTACCGATTATATGAACATCGGCAGGCCAGTATTTCTTGTACTGCTCACTCGAACCGTCGGGATCGTAGCCGATACCTGTAATATAGTTTGCAAGAGCATCAAGCCAAACGTAAACAACGTGCTTAGGGTCAAAATCAACCGGTATACCCCATTTGAAAGAGGTTCTCGAAACGCAAAGATCCTGAAGGCCGGGCTTGATGAAGTTGTTGAGCATCTCTTTCTTTCTGCTCTCGGGATAGATGAAGTTCTCGTTGCTCTCAATGTATTCTTCAAGCCGCTTCTGATACTTTGAAAGCTTGAGAAAATAAGCTTCCTCACGGGCAGGCTTAACCTCACGGCCGCAGTCCGGACACTTTCCGTCAACGAGCTGCGATTCCGTCCAGAAAGACTCGCAGGGAGTACAGTACATTCCCTCATAGTGACCCTTATAAATATCGCCCTGATCATAGAGCTTTTTGAAAATCTTCTGAATAACCCTCTCATGGTCGGGGTCGGTCGTTCTGATGAACTTATCATAAGTTGTGTTCAAAAGGTCGCAGATCGCCTTAATCTCGCCTGCAACACGGTCAACGTGCTGCTTTGGCGTGATGCCCTCGGCGGCGGCGATTTCCTCAATCTTCTGTCCGTGCTCATCCGTGCCGGTCTGGAAGAAAACATCATAGCCCTGCAATCTTTTGTATCTTGCTATTGCGTCTGTCATTACAATCTCGTAGCTGTTGCCGATATGCGGCTTGCGTGATGTATAAGCAATAGCTGTAGTAATGTAAAACTTTCCTTTACTCATTATTTATCCTCCTCTGTTTATTATTTTCTGTCATTATTATAGTATTTGTGTTTAACAAGCATTTTTGGAGTTTCCGGCAGAAAAATAGCCGACTCTTTTCTCGTTGAGATAGTTTTTTGTCGGGGACGTCAAAAAGCGCAGGCAATACTTTTGTATTGGCGAGCATTTTTGGCGTTTTCGGCGGAAAAATAGCCACCACTTTTCTCGTTGAGATAGTTTTTTGTCGGGGACGTCAAAAAGCGGAAGCAATACTTTTGTATTGGTGAGTATTTTTGGCGTTTCCGGCGGAAAAATAGCCGACTCTTTTCTCGTTGAGATAGTTTTTCGTCGGGGACGTTAAAAAGTGCAGGCAATACTTTTGTA
>CALBHM010000316.1 GCA_937892835.1 uncultured Ruminococcus sp.
CACAGACTCTGACTCTGTTTGTTGGGGTTCGAATCCCTATTCCGCTGCCAGTTAAACAGACCATGATTTTTTCATGGTCTGTTTTTTTGTCTGCATTATAATGTGAAACTTTTGCACAAATTAGGAAAAAGCACTGGATTTTTCGCATATAAGATGATATAATAATCGTGCGACATAAAGTAAATATCACTCAGGTAAGCGCAAGTCTGCAATTTGATAAAAATGCAGGCTCAAGTTTCTTGTGCTTATCGGGGAATTGTACTTTGTGTCGCAGCAAATGGGTCATGCATTTTTTGTGCGTGGTCTCGGCTGCGCACTTTTTATTTATGGGGGAATTCAAATGGACTTTTCCGAAACATTCAGAACTGCAAGACTTGCAAAGAAGCTTACTCAGCAACAGCTCGCTGACGAATTAAATATGGATCGTTCCGCCATTGCACATTACGAAAACGGAACAGGTAAGCCGCATTTTAATAATATTCGAAAAATTTGCGAGCTGCTCGACCTGACATATGATGATATCTTTAATGAATAAAAAAAGCCATAAATTACAGAAATTTCCGTAATTTGTGGCTTTTGTTTTTTATTCTGCCAGTTCCGTGTATGCCTTTGAAACGCTGCTTGCAACGTATTTTCCGAGCGAAACAAGCTCATGATAATGGTCGAAAGCAAGAGCCATGCAATAATCATTGTCGGGGACAATGTAGCCCACGGCGTCATTCATCAGACCGAAGCATATAAGCTCGTCGTTGTCAAAAATCTCCGTCGCTTTCGAACATTCGTAATCCTTGCCGGAGTACGAATCGGCAGCTGTCAGTGACGTGCCGCCGTAGATAATGTCGGGACAGATTTCGCCCGGAGCGGTGACGGCTTTGAGTGAGTCGCCGAATTCCATGTAGCCGACCTCGGTGGAGATTTCATAGCCGTTTGCAGTTTTAATGACCTCGTAGTTCGCCATTTTCAGCTTGCCGGCCATGAGAATAAACGGATTTGTGACAGGCACACGAACCTCTTTCATTCTTATGTTGAAGAACGGCTTGACTTCGACGTCCTGAACGGGCGTCCAGTCCTCGCACCAAAGCGTGTATTCGCCGTCGTTCTTTTCCGCAATTTCGGTTTCACGCTTAATTTCTTCCTCATCATAGAGAAGTTTATTCTGTTTTATCTGCGATTCTGTCAGATTGAGCGAAAGAGCCATTTTAGCGATTTCGTGACCGTAGCGCATAGACTGTTCCCAACGTCGGTTAAAGTCCTGCGAATCGTTCGTCAAACCTCTTGCCATATAAATTCCGGCAATCGCCCCGTTAAAGAACATGCAGTTGAAACCTGCTTTTGAAATCAGTTCGTCCATGTAGTAGACATAGTCTCCGCTGACCTCACGACCGCTGCTCTGTCCGTCGCTTGTCGGCAATCCGGCAACGTCGGGATGAGCAGCAATGTTGACAATCTTGGTTGGCTTTGTACTTTTATCGAACGGAGTGAAGGTCATAACGGTCATGTCAGTCATCATTGCAGAGGCCGAAGAACGGTTCTTGTTTGTGAAATAACCCTCACCGATATCTTTTCTTGAAATTGTCAGCTTGCCCTCAGTCATGCTCCTGCACGCATCAAGCATTGCGTCGGAAACCTTGTCAAAAAGGAAATCCATATAGTGCTTGTCCGTACCCTGTTCGACCTCGCCGAGACCTGTTTTAAGCTTGAAAAGGTTCGGAATCAGCTTGCCGAAAAGGTTCGTCCAAATGCCCTCGGTGTCGATACCGCTGTGGCAATGGGTAGAAGC
Organism: uncultured Ruminococcus sp.; assembly: GCA_937892835.1. Lineage (GTDB taxonomy): Bacteria > Bacillota > Clostridia > Oscillospirales > Acutalibacteraceae > CAG-488. Next base: position 1,781 of record CALBHM010000316.1, read on the forward strand.
AACATTTATCGTAGTAAGGTTAAATTTGCCGTCCGATTTTTCAACAAGTCGACGTCGGATTTCTTTAATATCGCTGTTTGTCATGCCTATGCAGTCAATCGTTGCAAAAACAGAGACACCACGTCCGCTGGAATCGTCAACGGCGATAACACGGGCTTTCATATCGTCGATTATGCCCTCAACCTTATTTGTGAACCAATTCTCCGCCATTATGTAGCCGCCGATATAATATTGATGCTCCTGCCAGTCGTTGGGGATAAGGCTTACGCTTTTATAGCCAAGCTTCCAGCAGGATTTTTCTGTCGGTGATGAAAGAAATGTATCGTTTCCCTTATAAAAATCATGACCTTTGTAATCTTCCTCGGCAATAAAATTTTTGCCGTCCGGGAGAGTCGAGTTTATCGCTCCGAGAGCGGAGGATATAACCGTTCCGAGCACTCCGGTGCCGATTCTTTGCCAAATGCTTTGAGCTGCAAAAACGGAAGTGAAATTAGCACTGAGAATCATGACGCAGGAAAGCAAAATCGCAATTCCTCTTTGCAAAGTTTTTTTCATAGAATTCCCTCCGAAAAGGCTTATTTAAAAAGAGTACAGCCGGCCGCCTTGAATTGCTTGATTTTTTCTTCAAGCAATTCCTTGGTGCAGTCAAATTTTTCGGCAATGCAGTCTATGCACAAAAATTCCGTTGAACCACGGTTAATTAACTTTTTTGTGAGACCGATATCGTTGCCGCTAAGCTCTTTGCCGCATTTTTTGCAGGTGCTCATTATCTGTCAACTACCTTTGCACGGTAAACGACGCAGCCGTGAGCCGGAAGATTTGCGCCGACGGTATCGTTAATGGGTTTTGAAACTTCACCCGTCCAAACGTCGGTCAACTCAAGTGATTTGCCTGTGCAGAAGCCGAGACCGACTGCGTCAAGAGTGAAGCACTCGTAATGCTCATTATCCGTAAAGTTGAAGAATCCGATTGCAATGTCACCGTTTTCAAGGTGTCTGACAATAACGGGCATATGGTCCGGATACCAGCTGTAAAGAGGTTCGTCGCCCTTTCTTTCATTGTTTATGATTCTGTTTCCGTCGACGAAATACGGCTGTCTGTATGCCGCATCCTGGTCGATTCGGATAAGCTCCTTGTTTTTGAGAATAGCCATGGCGTCATCATCGGCTTCTCTGAGGTCGCAGCCGATAATAAGCGGCGAGCCCATCATTGCCCAGAAAGCAAAATGAGTTTTGTATTCCTCGGTCGTGCAGCCCTTAAGACCGACGTGACCCTTGCCCTTCATGCCGACAACGAGCATGTCCATATCGTTGAAGCAGCCGCAGCCGTTATATTCCGCAACCTTGTACTGCGAAAGTGCAAGCTCCTTTATAGACTCCCATGTGTCAAAGATATCACCTGTCGAGCGCCATGTATGTGCGCCGGTCTCTTTGATCCATGTCTTTGTGTTTTCACTTCCCCATGAACAAGCGGCGAAAAGAATGTCTCTGCCGCAGTTGGCAAGGGCGAGACCCATTCTCTTGTAAAGCATGTGGCCATAGGTTGTGAACGGATGATAGCAATAGTCATATTTGAGATAGTCAACGCCCCACTCGGCAAAGCATTTCGCATCAATGAATTCGTGGTCAAGGCTTCCGGGGTAAGCGGCGCAGGTCATTGTACCGGCGCAGGAATACATGCCGAACTTCAAGCCCTTTGAATGAATGTAGTCGGAAACATATTTCATGCCGTGCGGAAATTTTTCGGGATCGGGAACGATTTCGTTTTTCTCGTTTCGCTCCTTTAAGCTCCAGCAATCGTCAATAATAACGTACTCATAGCCGCAGTCTTTGAGTCCGCTTTCGACAATGAAATCGGCGGTTTCCATAACGACCTTTTCGTTTATATTCTCGGCAAATGTGTTCCATGAGTTCCAGCCCATGGGGGGTCTGTTGATTATCATAATTTTAAACTCCTTTTTGTTTGGTAAAAAAATTATATCAATTATAAAAGTTGATGTCAATAAAAAACCTAAAGTAACCATGGTTTTGAACGGATATAAAAAACTCCCCGAAAACTCGGGGAGTAAAAGTGTTTAACTTATTTCTGCTTGTTGGCAACAATGTCCTTGATGAACTGCGGGCAAACGATATCAATAAGTCTGCCGATCCATGTTGCAATAACAGGTGAGAAGAGGTCCATGATGTAGAAGTTCATCGGCTTAGATGCAACATCATTATATGTTACAAGATAAGTGTTGTAGTTTCTGACATCGTTCTCATCGATTTCAAAAATTCTTGCCGAACGGTCGCCGCCTCTGCCGTATGTGCTGAAGCCTGAACCGCCGTTGTAGCCGAGAGTGATGCCCTCGTCTGTAACGCCCATGAAGTTGTTAACGTGGTCGTGTGCGAAGAAAGCACCGATGATTTCCTTATGCTCAAGCCATGCTTCGTACTCGCCTGTATTGCCGTTAACGGATTCTGAGCAAGGAACCTCGCCGAGAACGCCGCTTGTAGCCTTATCGTTGAGCTTGTACCACTGGCCGTCATCAAGGCCGAAGATGCAATCTGTGTGGTCTACATTGAACGGAACCTTATCAACGAACTGATAGATTTCCTTAACGGGAACGTGCTGGAAAACAAGAGAGGGAACATAGCTGCCTGTAGCTGCCTTAAGTCCGTCACGGGTATCCTTATACCACTGAACCTGCTCCGGCTTGAGTCCCTGATAGCCTGTAAGGAGGCCCTCGCCCTTAGCCTTGTTGTTTGAGTCCATAACATAGATGTTAAGAGGAACTTTCTTGCCGTCGGATGACTTAACGGGGATATAATATGTACCAACGTCGCAGCCGTTGTTAACGATAGCACAGTTGGAGTATGACTTGTAAACCTCCATCTGCTCCTCAAGCGGGAAAATATCTTCCCAGTCATGGTCGTGGTTACCGAAAGTAGCTACGAAAGGAACGCCGAGAGCATTGATGCCGTCAAGAGCCTGAGTAAGGCACTTCTTGAGCTGAGCCTTGTTTGCGCCCGGGAAGAAGTCTGTGAGAAGGTCGCCGGCCATGACGATAAGGTCAGGCTTTTCCTGCTCTGCAATCTTCTTGAGATAGCTTGCCTGGAGAACGTCCTTAAGGATAACGTCCTGTGTGTCGTTGATCATCATGATCTTGAATTTTCCGTCTGAGTTGAACTTGAATGCCGTGTCGGTGCTGGTTGCAGCAAAGCTGGGAACAGCAAGGAGGACAATCATAACAACAGAGAGAAGGATGCTAATGACTTTTTTCATTGTTTTAACCTCCGAAAAAATTTTTGTGCCTTAATTATACATCAACAGAAATATAAAGTCAACAGAAAGGTTTAGATACTCCGGGGAAAATATGACAAATCACACAAAAAGGAAAGGATACGTTTTAACACATCTGATAAAGGATTATAGCTTTATTTTTATAAGCTTAGGGATTTATTAACAACAATATGGAAAAATAATTTTTGAAAGGAAATGTTGATGCCATGAATGACGGACAGAAAGCGATATGATTGTTAATTTATAGACAATGTGTCGAATAAGTTAGTTTTATTGCTAATCTCGGTTGACTTTATACAGAAAATGTGAGAAAATATATACCAGTTTTTTAGTTGTGAGGTACTGCGAAATGTTACTGAAAGAAAATATTCAGCGTGCAGGTGTAGGCTTTTTGCTTGACAGAGTGCTGAAATACGTTGATAAGGATCCGAAAAAGAACATTCTCAAGCTTATCGGTCTTGCCGAAAAGTTTGCAGGCAAAACATTTCCCGAAAAGACCTTTACGGGCTTTCGCAATGCGATAAGCGATGACAACAATGTTTGGAACACCTATGCTATGAACCTGCTTAAGGATATCGACAGGGATTATCTCAAAAAGATGTTTTTGTCATTCGTCCTCGGCGCGGGTCTCCACGGAACGAGAGCTGTCAGAGCTAACCGCGAAAAATATAAGTGCAATATCCCGTGGCTGATGCTTATTGACCCGACCAGTGCATGTAATATGAATTGTAAGGGATGCTGGGCGGCAGAGTACGGCCATAAGCTTAATCTCACATATGATGAAATTAATAATGTCATAAATCAGGGCGTGGAGCTTGGAACGCATTTATATATGTTTACGGGAGGAGAACCGCTTATCAGGAAGAATGATATTCTTCGCCTTTGCCGTGAGCACAAGAATTGCACATTCCTCGCATATACAAATGCAACATTGATTGATCAGAAGTTCTGCGACGACATGAAGGATGTCGGTAACCTCACTCTTGCACTCAGCATTGAAGGCTCGGAGGAATCGAACGATTTCCGCCGCGGTGCAGGAGCTTATGAGAGAACCATGAAGGCAATGGAGCTTCTCAAGAAGAACAAGTGTATCTATGGCCTTTCGATTTGCTACACTTCGCAAAATGTTGACAAGGTAACGAGCGATGAATTCATTGATTTGATGGTTGAAAAAGGTGCAAAATTTGCTCTGTACTTTAACTATATGCCGGTCGGAACGGGAGCTGTCGAGGAGCTTATTCCGACCCCGGAGCAGAGAACGCATATGTATTACTGGCTTAAGAAAATGAGAAACGGCAAAACCGGAAAGCCTCTGTTTGTAATGGACTTCCAGGACGACGGCGAATATGTCGGCGGCTGTATTGCAGGCGGCAGAAATTATTTCCACATTAATTCAGCGGGTGATATTGAGCCTTGCGTATTTATTCATTTCTCGGATTCGAATATCAGAACGCATACAATTCTTGAGGCGTTGAAAAATCCGCTATTTATGAGCTATTATCATAATCAGCCGTTTAATGACAACCATCTGCGTCCTTGTCCGATGCTTGAAAACCCTGAGTACCTCAGAAAGATTATCAAGCAGACAGGTGCAAAATCGACCGATCTTGAAAATCAGGAGGGCGTTGAGCACCTTTGCGCAAAGTGCGATAAATTTGCTGCCGCATGGAAGGAACAAGCGGACAAGCTTTGGGCCGAGAACAAGCACCCGAATCCCAAAACACAATATTACCGTGACACCGAGCAGGCAATGAAAGAAAAGCTCGACGATTTGGTAAGATAAAAATAAAATCGTCCGTTTCGACGGGCGATTTTTTATAAGGAGAGAAAGTCATGTTCAGAAAAGCAACGGAAAAGGATATTGACCGTATCAGTGAAAT
>CALBHM010000317.1 GCA_937892835.1 uncultured Ruminococcus sp.
AAAAAACAGACCCGTGCATACAATATTTTGGAAAACTCTTGTCATTTTAACCAATGGTAAAAGGAGCTCACGGTTTTAGACCGGAACTCCTTTTATTATTACAAATTATTCAAAAAGCGAACAATATTAATATCCGCTACCAAAGAACTGACTCCAATCGTAGCCGCCCTGAACCTGACTCTCGGTTGTTGTCTCCGTCTCGGACGAAGTGCCCTTGTCCTCAACAAGCGTAGCTTCAACCGTAAAAGTATCAACAGAATAATCGGAATTAATTCTGCAAAGTTCAAGTTTGAGCTTGTCGCCTACCTTGCCGTTTTCAATCTTATCGAGAAGAACATCCGCCGTATCAAGCTTTTCGCCGTTAACCGCTGTAATAAGGTCACCGACCTTTGCCTTGCTGTTTGCGAGTGAGCTGTCTGTGCTGATTGAAGCAATAACAAGTGAACCGCTCGGGAGACCCTTGAGCTTAACTACCATTGCATACTGCTGATACTTTTCCGCAGCTGCATAGGAGATGCCAAGCTTCGGTCTGTCGGTAACATAGCCGTTTGCGATAATATCATCAATGATTTCCTTAGCATCTGAAATCGGAATTGCGAATGCCATTCCCTCATAACCTGTGCTGACAATCTTTGAAGAGTTGATACCGATAACCTGGCCATACTCGTTCATAAGAGCACCGCCCGAGTTACCCGAATTGATAGGCGTTGTATGCTGAATACACTTCATCTCATATCCGCTCTCGCTGCTGATAGGTCTGTCGATAGCGGAAACCATACCCTTTGTGAAAGAGCCGAAGAACTCCGAACCGCCCGGATTACCGATAGCGTAAACGGTCTGGCCTTTCTTCAAGGTTGTTGAATCGCCAAACTCTGCGGCTGTGAGACCTGTTTTTGCAATCTTAATTACACCGACATCTGTTTTTGAATCGTAGCCGACAAGGATGCCGTCGTAATTGTTGCCCTCATAATCCGTAACCGTCATCGTGTAGCCCGAAGTCTTAACCGAGCTGATAACGTGAGCACAGGTTACGATATAGGTGTACTTCTTTGAGCTATCCTCGCTCATGATGATACCAGAGCCTTCGCCGACAAGCGAATTGTTTGAAGATGACGAAGAGAATATCGACTGTGACTGGCCGTAGAGCTTAATGCCAACGTTAAACTTTTCTGCCTTTGCGGCAACATCTTCACTGGAAGGAACATTTGATGTATTCTTGGTCGTCGGGGTTTCTGAAAGCGTGAGCTGAGTCGAATCGCCTGATGTTGTTGAAGTGTCCGCCTTCTTAACCAATGGATAAACTCCGAGAATAACGGCAACACATACAACAACCGCAACAAGTGCAATCACAAAGCCCTTGAAGCCCTTGCTCTTTTTCTTTGCCGGGACTTCATTCACCGTCTTTGCATACTGCTGACTGTAATAGTCGTTCTGAGCCGTGCCTGATGTGTTGTTTGAACCGTAGCTCTGCGAATTATACGGACTGTACGGCGACTCCTTCGGTGTATCGTCCACCGTGTCGTTATAACGGCTGAAATCATTATAATCGTTATTGTAGGTCTGTTCCTTATTCTCTGTAGGTTCGGCATATACCTTTTCCGGTTCACTCTGCTGAGCATATCCGGTCTCGTTAGGCTGATTGTTTTCAGCGGCGGATTCGGCAGGCTCCGGATTACCTTCTGTTCCGTAATATCTGTTTTCGTCACTCATAACTTATTCCTCCTGCACTTTTAATAGGAACTGAAACTGTTTTTTGTTCCTTATGTTGTTTACAAGTATAAACCCCGGTTTTTACGACGGTTTTTATAAATTGTAAACAAAAATTAAACGTTTGGAAGCCAGAACACAAATTGTGTGTATTCGTTCAGCTTGCTGTTGCAGACAATTTGACCGCCGTGAAGTTCAACAATGCTCTTTACAAGGTAAAGGCCGAGGCCTGCGCCCTTAACATCGTAACTTCTTGACTTGTCAATCTTATAGAATCTTTCAAATATTTTGTCCGCTTCCTCACGTTCAATACCTGCGCCGCTGTTTTTGATGCTGACAAACAGCTTCTCCTTGTCACGGTAGGTTTTGAACTCAATGTATCCGTTCTGCGGCGTAAACTTGACCGCATTATCAATAAGGTTATAGATGACCTGCATCATCATATCCTCATCGGCACTGACAATCATGCTTTCCATTTTGTCAAGACCGACAATTTCAATATCCTTATCATTAATTTTTCTTTCAAACGACAACAGCGTTTTAAAAATATCTGCGCTGATATCGAACTGCTTCATATTTATCTGCATCTCGCCGGCTTCGAGCTTGGACATGTTCAACATGCCCGTAACAAGCCTTGAAAGACGCTTAACCTCATCGGAAACGATTCGCAAATAATAATCATATTTGTCTGCGCTTATTGTTCCGTCAAGCATACCGTCGATAAATCCGCCGATTGATGTCATCGGGGTTTTTAGCTCGTGTGAAACATTCGCAACAAAGCTTCGTCGTGAGCTTTCCAATGCCGAAAGCGACATTGCCATAGTGTTAAACGCTTCCGAAAGCTGCGCCCCCTCATCATGACCACGAACCTTAACCTTATAGCTGAAATCACCCTGGGCGTAATGCTCCGTTGCCGTTGCC
>CALBHM010000318.1 GCA_937892835.1 uncultured Ruminococcus sp.
TTATTATTCAAAAGAGTGTGATAGGTCTGTTCAATACAATGACCCAGAACTTGGTGTTAAATGGGATTTTGAGAACCCAATTTTGTCAGAAAAAGACAAAAAAGCACCACGCTTTGCTGATAGTGATTGTGATTTCACTTATGAAAAAAAGTAAAATTTTCTATTGACAAATCCTCTTGACAGGACTATAATATAGAAAATTTTGAAGGTTGGAGGAAGCTCGATGTTAAACAAGAAAATATACAATCGATTTTATTATTACCATCACTGCGGCCTTTCTGCCTTTGCAAAAATCGGCTAAAATGATGGCTTTTCGCCGTTGCCGAAAAATTAAAGAGTAGAGATTCCGCATAGAAGATTCGTTGAGAATAGGCTATGCGGATTTTTTAATGTCATTATTTAGTAAATGAGGGATATCCAAATGAACAATTTGCAAAATGCACGAAGAACAATCGAAAAAATCGACGCCGAAATGGCAGAGCTTTTTGAAAAGAGAATGAAAGCAGCAGAGGTCGTTGCCGAATTCAAAAAGGAGAACGCACTGCCGATTGAGGATAAAAAGCGTGAGGCGGAGCTGACCGCCAAAAACAGCGAGTTCGTTTCATTTGAATATCAGCCCTATTACGAAAGCTTTATACAGAACGTTATGGACGTTTCAAAGAAATATCAAAAGCGTGTGCTTGAGGGCATGAGAATCGCATACAGCGGAGTTGAGGGTGCATTTGCCCACATTGCCGCAAGGAGAATTTTCAGGTGCGGTGAAACGGTTTCCTGCCCTGATTTCGACAGTGCGTACAAGGCAGTTGAGGACGGAGCTTGTGACTGTGCCGTTCTTCCAATCGAGAACAGCTACGCCGGTGACGTTGACCGTGTGCTTGACCTTGCCTTTCACGGCAATCTCACCGTTTCGGGCATCTACGATATGCCGCTCGGTCAGAGCTTGCTTGCAAAGCCCGGCACGGATATTGACGATATTACAGAGGTAAGAAGTCATCCGCAGGCTCTTTCACAGTGTATGCCTTATCTCAAGCGTCACGGATGGAAGCTTACTCAAGCTGTCAACACCGCAGTTGCCGCCAAATCGGTTGCCGAGGGCGACAGAAACGACATTGCTGTTGTTGCTTCCAAGGATACTGCGGAGCTTTACGGATTAAAGATTTTGCAGGAGGACATCAACGAGAACAAGAACAACACAACGAGATTTGCTGTTTTCACAAGAGCCGAATGCAAGGTATCGCCGAAGGACGAGCATTTCCTCATAATGTTCACAACGAAGAATGAGCCGGGTTCGCTCGGCGGAGCTATTGCCGTTATCGGCGAATACAGATTCAACCTCAGAAGTCTCAAGAGCAGACCGACAGGCAATGAAAACTGGGAATATTATTTCTATGCCGAGGGCGAGGGCAATATAGATTCTCTCGACGGACGAAAGATGATACATGACCTTAAAAAGCTTTGCGAGAATGTAAAAATTATCGGAAGTTTCTCAGATGAAAAGGTACTCAATGAAAGGAGCGCAGAATAATGAGCGTATTGCACATGGAGCTTGGAGCGAACAGCTACGACATAACGGTCGAGCGTGGTGCACTCCAAAGAGCAGGCGAGCTTTTTAAGCTCGACAGAAAAGTATTGATAGTAACTGATGACGGTGTGCCGTTCAAGTATTCCGACAAAATCGCTTCCTTTTGCAAAGAGCCTTATGTTGTTACCCTGCCGCAGGGTGAGCAGAATAAGTGCATGGCGACATACATGAAATTGCTCGAAAAGATGGTCGAAAAAAAGTTCACAAGAGGCGACTGCGTTGTAGCGGTCGGTGGCGGAGTTATGGGCGATCTTGCGGGCTTTGTTGCTGCATCGTATATGAGGGGCGTTGATTTCTACAATGTTCCGACAACGCTTCTCTCTCAGATTGATTCCTCAATCGGCGGCAAGGTGGCCGTTGATTTTGCAGGATATAAAAACCTTGTCGGTGCATTCTATCAGCCGAAAGCTGTGCTTATTGACCCAGATGTTTTGAACACTCTCTCGTCAAGACAGTTCGGATGCGGCATGGCAGAAGCTGTTAAAATGTTTGCAACCTTCAATGCCGAGATGTTCTGCGAGGTTGAGGAAAACTACGACGAAAAAATTGACAAGATTATAATTGAGGCCTTGAAAATCAAAAAGGCGGTAGTCGAAGAGGACGAGAAAGAAAAGGGTCTTCGCAAGGTTCTCAACTTCGGCCATACGGTCGGTCATGCGATCGAGAGTATCGAGGAGAGCAACGATTATCCGCTCTTTCACGGCGAATGTGTCGGCCTCGGAATGCTTTGCATGAGCAGTCCCGATATTGTCAAGAGACTTCGCCACATTCTTCACAGAATGGACATTCCGACCTCATGGAGAGGCTACGAGAAGGAGCTTAAAGCGGCGATGCTTCACGATAAAAAGGCAGGCGGCGACACAATAACGGTTATAATTGTTGATAAAATCGGAACGTTCAGAGAAGAAAAAATGACTGTTGACGAAATCGTCGCAAGGTGCAGGGAGGTGCTTTCACTGTCATGAAAAACACATTCGGAAACGCCTTGACCGTTACACTTTTCGGCGAGAGCCACGGAAGTGCAATCGGAGCGGTGATAGACGGAATAGCTCCGGGAATTAAAATTGATAAGGATTATATAGAAACAAAAATGGCACTTCGTAGACCGAACGGAAAAATCTCCACGGCACGAAGCGAAAAGGACGAGCTTCTTTTTGAGAGCGGAGTGTATGACGGTCACACGACAGGCACGCCGATTTGTATTTTAATCAAGAATGCCGATACGCACAGCTCCGACTATTCCGCACTTGCAGGCAAGGCGAGACCGGGACACGCAGATTATCCCGCATTCTGCAAGTATCACGGCTTTGAGGATGCGAGGGGCGGCGGACATTTCAGCGGCAGAATCACGGCGGCTCTTGTTGCCGCAGGTGCAA
>CALBHM010000319.1 GCA_937892835.1 uncultured Ruminococcus sp.
GTTCTTTGCCGCCGAGAAGCTTCATAATTCCGACCGTGTCCGCATAGAACGAACCGCCAATGAATTCCGAGAACTTCCGCTCGGCCAATGCAAAGTCTATTTCATTTTTATATTTATTACCGAACACGGCGAGGTCCGTGACATGACGAATGCCTGCACCGGTGGTCATAAAATGCTTGAGGTAATGTAAAAGTAAAAATAAATAATGGTCTGTCGGGTCAAGTGTGTAAAGCTCATTGCCGTCAAAATCCACACGATACGGAGCAGCAAGTGCTTCGTCAAACACATGATTCATTGCGATTCTCGTCGGATTTTGAGAGCCGAAAAGGTTGAGATGAATTTCGAGCTTTAAGCTGTTATTTCTGTTCTGATAGCCGATAGTCTGAATCTTTTGAAAGTACCTTTCGGAAAAGACATTCTCGCCGTCTGTAGTATAACCGTTTTCACTGAGAATTCGGTGACAAAGCGAAAAGTCCTGCTTTGGAATATATATATCCTCGTCGCCCGAGCCACGGTGATTTTCAAGCTTGCCGTAAGCTTTGCGGCAGATGAGACCTTTTAAAATAATCGGCTTCAGGCCGGCTGAAACGAGCTTTTGATATATCGAATAAAACTCTGCCGTGTTTCGTGTCTGCGTGACAACCGAGCTTGTCGATTTGCTGATAAGCTCAGCCTTTACAGCGACGGGAGCGACCGTGAACTCGGAATATTTTATTGCAGCCTCAAGAAAAATCGGCGCAACCTCCTGTTGAAAAGCCAAATCGGTAAGCAATTTGAAATCAGGCTCGCTCAATTCGGAAATATCACCGGTTACGGCGGTATTCAATATCTTTAAAAAATTATCGTATTGTTTATTCATAATGAAGTTCTTTCCTGTCCAAAAGCTCAATGCCGTTCTCGGATACAGAGTAAATCTCGTCCGAAAGGGTGAAAACACTTGGCTTATGTGATGTAAGAATTATCATTTTGTTGCGATTATAATCGAGAATATTGGAAATAACCTTCTTCTCCGTCTCAACGTCGAGTGCACTGGTTGCCTCGTCAAGAAGAAGAATGGGCGTGTCGGCTAAAAGTGCTCTTGCGATTGAAAGACGTTGGTTCTGACCGTCTGAGAAGCATTGGCCACGCTCCGTGATTTTTGTGTTAATTGTGTCGGGGAGCTTGCTGACAAATTCCCATGCACAGGCGTCCTCAAGAGCTTTTTTTAGCTCGTCGTCGGTTGCGTCCTGCTTAACCATGCGGAGATTATCCGCAATCGTTCCCGAAAAAATTGTGTTGTTCTGCGGAACATAGCTGAACAGTGTTCTCGTTGCCGCACTGATTTCTATCTCCTCGCCGTATTCATTTTTTACCGTAATACTGCCTGATTTCGGCTTCATCAGTCCGAGCAAAAGTCTGAGCGTTGAGGTCTTTCCTTTACCTGACGCGCCGATCAGTGCAGTGATTTTACCGCTTTGGGCGGTGAGAGAAGAATCTTTATATACAACAGCTTCGTCGTTATATGCGCATGTGATGTCGTTGCATATAAGAGTCAGCTTCTTGTTTTTACTGTTTTTAATAAATTGTTTTTCATGTTCTGTCAGCTCTGTTTTTTCTGTCGGAAGCTCAAGAACATCAAGAACTCTGCCTGCGCTAATGCCTGCCTTTATAAAGGAGGGGACAAGCGAAACTACTGAGCTGAATGAGCCGGTGAGCGAGGCGGCCATCGACATGAAAAGCGAAAGCGTTCCGTAAGTGATGTCGCCCTTCCAAAGCCTGTAAAGTGCAAATCCGTAGCAGGAATAGGTTACAAGTTGACCCATAAGGCTCATTATAATAAGCATTTGATTCTGATAACGGTTCTGTTCCATAGCTACTCCGTAGCCTTTTTGCTGAAATTCCCTGAATCTCTGCGAAAAAAGAGGAACAAGACCAAAGGATTTTATGGTTTGAAGATTTTGGTAGCTTTCTTCCTCAATGGCAAGGCGTTCACCTGCAAGCTCTCGATTCTTCTTTTGAAATTCGGTTGCCTTGCCAAAGCGGAATCTCGCCGTTAATACGGTTACGGGTGCGCCGGCAAGGGCGATGAGAGCCATGATTGGATCATAGTGAAGTATAATGAAGAAAGCTCCGATAAAGTTGACAAGTGCCGTTACAACATTGGGAATATAGCTGAGCACCATATTTGAAACGATGCCGACATCTGCACCTGTCCTTGTCATTATATCAGCGGAATGAAAAGCGGAAATGGCTGTCCATTCGGTGTTCATAAACGTCATTTTTTATCTGAATTCCGACATTCAGGCGGATTTTCAGCGACACACGGTTAGTTAGAGCGGTAATAAAAATCTTTGCAACAGCCGTGCCGAGATACACTGCGGCGACCGGTGCGATTTTCATTGATATTTCGCCGGTTACGGAGTCGATAAGATCCTTGAGCACCCATGAGGTGAAAAGTCCGAGACCTGTAGAAAGAAGTCCGATCAGGGAAAAGGCTA
>CALBHM010000320.1 GCA_937892835.1 uncultured Ruminococcus sp.
AGGTCATCTGAGACTCCCGAGCTTTTCTCTTATTCCGCAGGGCGACAAGAGCCTTCTGCTTATCAACGCAGGTATGTCGCCGATGAAAAAGTATTTTACGGGCGAGATCACTCCGCCGAGATCAAGAGTTACAACGTGTCAGAAGTGTATCAGAACACCCGATATTGAGAATGTCGGCAAGACTGCACGTCACGGCACATATTTTGAGATGCTCGGAAATTTCTCATTCGGTGATTATTTCAAGCACGACGCAATCACATGGGCATGGGAATTCTGCACCAAGGTAATGGAGATGGACCCCGAGAAGCTCTATATCAGCGTTTACCTTGAAGATGACGAGGCTTATGACATCTGGACTAAGGAAATCGGCGTTCAGGAGAGCCACATGGTTCGCTTTGGTAAGGAGGATAATTTCTGGGAGCACGGCGCAGGTCCGTGCGGCCCCTGCTCGGAGATTTATTACGACAGAGGACCGGAGCACGGCTGCGGAAAGCCCGATTGTAAGGTCGGCTGTGAGTGCGACAGATATGTTGAATTCTGGAATCTCGTTTTCACTCAGTTTGAGAACGACGGACATAATCATTACACTCCGCTTGCTCATCCGAATATCGACACAGGTATGGGCCTTGAAAGACTCGCTTGTATCGCTCAGAACGTTGACAATCTTTTTGAGGTTGATACGATTCAGAATATCATGAAGCATATTGCAAAAATTGCCGGCGTTGAATATCACACCGACGAAAAGAGCGACGTTTCACTTCGTGTTATAACAGACCATATCCGTTCGACAACATTTATGATAGGCGATGGTGTTATGCCGTCGAACAGCGGCAGAGGCTATGTCCTTCGCCGTCTGCTCAGAAGGGCGGCGAGACACGGCAGACTTCTCGGCATAAACAGACCGTTCCTTGCCGAAGTTGCCGACACGGTTATCAATGAAAACAAAAATGCCTATCCGAACCTTGTTGAGAAGCGTGATTTTATCGTCAACGTAATCTCGACCGAGGAGGAGAGCTTCAACAGAACTATTGATGCAGGACTTGACGTTCTCTCAAAGATGATTGAGGACTCAAAGTCAAAGGAGCTGAGTGCCGAGGACGCATTCAAGCTTCAGGACACATTCGGTTTCCCAATCGACCTCACAAAGGAAATCCTTGAGGAAAAGGGTATGACCGTTGATGAGGAGAAGTTCAAGGAGCTTGTTCTCGTTCAGCGCAAGCGTTCCCGTGATGCTCATAAGGGCGCAGGTGCCGAGGGATGGAATGATACCGGCGTTGTTACAAAGGGAATTGCAAAGACCGAGTTCAAAGGCTACGATTCATATGAGGCCGAGGGCAAGATTATCGCCTTTATCACAGACGGCATCAGATGTGACGTGCTTGAAAACGGCGCAGATTCGTTCCTTGTAACCGATAAGACCTCGTTCTATGCCGAGAGCGGCGGACAGGTCGGCGACACAGGCTATATCTACGGCGACGGCTTTACATTTGAGGTTGAAAACACAACAAAGACCAACGACGGCGTTTTTCTTCACTACGGCAGAATCATTGACGGCGACAATGCTAAAACCGGCGACAGCGTAAAGACGGTTATCGACGCAAAGAGGAGAGACGCAATCGCAAGAAATCATACGGCGGCGCACCTTCTTCAGGCGGCTTTGAGAAAGACACTCGGCTCACATGTTGAGCAGGCCGGTCAGCTTGTTAACGAAAATACCGTTCGTTTCGACTTCTCTCATTTCTCTGCCATGACATCGGATGAGCTGAAAACCGTTGAGAAGGAGGTCAACAATATCATTCTTTCGGCAGAGAGCGTCACAATGACGGAAATGCCGATTGAGGAAGCTAAGAAAACGGGTGCAATGGCACTCTTCGGAGAGAAATACGGCGACGTTGTCCGTGTCGTTAAGGCCGGAGATTTTTCAACTGAGCTTTGCGGCGGAACACATGTTTCAAACACCGGCAAGCTCGGACTTTTCAAGATTATTACGGAGACCTCGGTTGCCGCAGGTGTAAGACGTATTGAAGCTGTAACCGGTACCGGCGTACTTAACTATATTGATTCGCTCAATTCTAAGATTTTCGGCACTGCGGCGGCTCTCAAGGTTGCCAATCCGTCGGATATCGAGAAGAAAGCTGTTTCGCTTTCAAACGAGCTTAAAGAGAAGGATAAGGAGATTGAAGCTCTTACCGCTCAGCTTACAGAGATGCGCTCAGGCAATCTCTTTGACAATGCCGTTGAGGTTGGTTCACTCAAGGTTATTGCCGCAAACGCAGGTGAAGTAACTGTTGACGAGCTTCGTCAGCTTTCCGATAAGGCTAAGGGCGGGGAGACAATA